>CAYFFP010000014.1:985-2240 GCA_964342515.1 uncultured Candidatus Saccharibacteria bacterium | reverse complement strand
TGAATTCTCAGTAAACTTGCCAGAATCATGGCGATCATGGTCGTCATGAGCGTGCGGTGAGATTTTAGCTACTACTTGCTGTTTCCTAGCGCGGGTGGCTTGAGTTCCAACTCGGCCTGCCGCCGTATTAAATTCAGGAGGGAGAGCTTATAGGTCCGCTTCCAGCGGGAAGTAAAGCTCGATCTTCGGTGGCATGGATGGGAAGCGGTTATGCCAGTGGGGGCTCTCGCCACGGCGACGACAAGGTCGCGAATTTGTGGCTCAACGAGGGCAAGCCGAAGCTCAATTGGAACTGGGCGAACAACTCGAATGCGAAGTGGGGCTCGGCCTCTTGCGGTAGTCGGTAAAATCGGAGAAAGGCGTCCTTGAAGGACGCCTTTCGTTATCTCAATGAGCGTATCCATCCGCCAAGTTGCATTCCGACTTCTTGCGCTTTCGCCTCTGTCGAAATGTACTTCTTGTTATCCAGCATCTTCATCTCTCGAGCTGTATAGAGAAGTACTTTAAAGACCTCAAATTTTCCGTTAGCCTGTTCAAGGACTTCCAGTTTTCTATCTCGTTGCATTCCCGCCGCCATAAGGATAAGTTCCAAAAATACCAGGACATGCTCTTCAATTTGTTTTCCAAGCACATACTGATCTTTTTTGGGAAATGTCTTTAGATAGCCGTAAAGTTCCTTATAGAGATCAATGGTATGCTTGAGAATCGGCGCATCGTTATTTAATTGATCTAAATTTTTCATATTATGAAGGTTTATAGAAACTTATTTGAGAAGATCATCTCGGTAGAAAATCTTCTCGAAGCGTGGGACGATTTCAAAAGAGGAAAACGGCGCAAGGCCGATGTCCAGCTTTTCGAGCGGCATTTGGGAGATAATCTCTTTAAACTTCATCGCGAATTGATCCATAAAAGATATCGACACGGCGAGTATGTCGATTTTTATGTCCACGATCCGAAATTGAGACATATCCATAAAGCCGCCGTCCGCGATCGGGTCGTCCATCACGCGGTTTTTCGTCTCCTTAACCCTATTTTTGAATCGACCTTTGTTGCCGATTCTTATTCTTGCAGAAAATATAAGGGAACACATAAGGGAGTAGAGCGGCTGGGCATATATGCGCGCAAAGTTTTTCAAACCAAGGGAAAATGTTTTGCGCTCAAGTGTGACATCAAGCAATTCTTTCCGACCATTGATCACCAAATCCTTTTGGAAATTATCGGCCGCCGAATCAAAGACCGCGATCTGATGGACTTG
>CAYFFP010000014.1:0-975 GCA_964342515.1 uncultured Candidatus Saccharibacteria bacterium | reverse complement strand
TTGAAAAGCATTGTTGAGAGCTTTGCTTCCGATGCTGATCAGAAAACCGGCATTAAGGGTGCGCCGATAGGAAATCTTACATCCCAGCTTTTCGCCAATATTTATATGAACGAGTTTGATCAGTTTGTAAAACACAATCTCAAGGCTGAATATTATCTTCGCTATACGGATGATTTTGTTATTCTTCACCATGACGATAAATATCTTGCTTTACTTAAGGATAAAATTGCTGATTTTTTGAAAACTCACCTTGATCTGTCCCTTCACCCCACTAAAGTTCAGATTCGTAAACTGCGGCAGGGAATCGACTACTTGGGCTATGTGTCGCTTCCGTATGCCCGTGTTCCTCGCGTCAAGGTCCGCAGAAGAATTTTCAGAAAGCTGCGCCACCGTGTTCAGCAGTTTAAGGCGGGGCTGATAAGCGAAGAGTCGCTCATGAGGTCGTTTGATTCTTATATGGGTTTTCTGGTTCATGCCAATAGCCATAAGTTGCGAGAGAAACTTCTTCAACGATTCTGGCAATGGGTTAAAGAACCTGCCCAAAAAACAAAAAGGGACAGCCGACCTGCTGCCCACATTGACTGAAAACCCAAAGGGCTCCCAGTTGTGGAGGACCGGCTGCCCCTTTCAGTCCGCAACTGGACTGTAAGAAACAGCGGCCCATTGGGTATAACCCAGTCAATGTAGGCAGCGAATTCAATATATCACTTTTATAGCCAACAGAAAAGAGCAGATTTTCATCTGCTCTTTAGAATGCCTATAAAAAATTTTCGCGGAAATCAAGAATCAAGAAACAAGAGGGTCAAGTATCCAAAGATCAAGGCCCAACTCTACTACCGCAGGAGGCCGAGCCCCACTTCGCATGCGAGAGGTTCGCCCAGACCCAATCGAGCTTCGGCTCGCCCCCGCTGAGCCACAAGACCGCGACCCCGTCGACGCCGCGGCGAGAGCCCGGCAGGTCCATGTAGTGATCTT
>CAYFFP010000013.1:0-4050 GCA_964342515.1 uncultured Candidatus Saccharibacteria bacterium | reverse complement strand
AATAATGATATCCGGCTGGATGCCAGCCATGTTAAGAGTGCGGACGGCTTGTTGAGTCGGCTTGGTCTTCATTTCACCGACCATCTGCGGTATCGGCCACGACCGAGATATTTCCATTGCAAGCATGGCAGCAGACCGCGGGGTATCAACGCCTTCAATTGCCGCCATGATCATAAACGCTTCCTGGGAGCGGCTTCACCAAGAAATCCCGGCGTATGCCCGCCAGATTATGTACTATTATGAACGCACACTGGAGGGGGAACAGTTTACCGTTAGGCACGCCAATGAAATCATGTTAGGATATATTCGATCGGTTGCACTCCATTTCCGCTCCCTCACAGCAAGCATTGCCAATGGAGCCCTAAAGACACAATCCATGATACGAGAAATAGCCCAGAAGCGGATGCTGTATGCTCACACTATCGTGCACGCTATGGAGGTATCATTTCAGCGCGCCCATCAGCAATGTGCCACATACCAAACCTATCTTGCCCTCGCCGATCCTCAACGCAATTTGAAGCTCGGATATAGTATATTATTTAATAAGAAGGGGAGAGTAATAAAAGGGATTAAGGACGTTACGGTTGACGAAGAGATTGTGTCGAAATTGGCGGATGGGGAAATTTTTTCAACGGTTACAGACAAAAGAGAGGAAAGGGATAAGGGGAAAGCCGATAAGAATCACCGCCACCTTGCCCCTCCTTACTAAGAAGGGGATTAAGGCGACGTTTACTTTCCGCTTCCCGCTTTTCCTCATTGCTCATCTTATGGATAAAGACTCAATCAGCTCCATGCTCAAGCGCCTCGAAGAGGTCGCGCATTGGTTTGATGCGCAAAAAGAAGTAGACGTTGAAGAGGGATTGAAGAAAGTAAAAGAAGGCGCAGGCCTCATTAAAATCCTTAAGCAAAAACTGGCCAAAGTAGAAAACGAGTTTCAAGAAGTAAAAAAGGAACTTGAGATGGAGGAAGAAAGTGAAGAAAAAGACCTGTGATTATAGTTTAGAAGTGAGACCCCTGAAAAACCCCTCCCGTGTCATTCCCGCGAAAGCGGGTATCCAGTAAAGAAGTCGAATATAATCATCTGGACTTCTACTCCATGCCCAAAGATGGGGGTTTTTCAGGGGTCTCGGATTAAGTATACTTGACCATAGGTAACAGTATCTTGCATACGTCTATGCCTCAATTCATTCGCGCTCTTCCCACGCCGAATACCTCTTATATACCTCCTGTTCTGGCACAGGTATTTTCTCATCCCACGTGGGATGTTCTTCTTATCCTTGCGCTTTTTGGCATAGGATTTTTTTACGGCATCTCCCGCGGCCGCCACAAGATGTTCGGCTCTACGCTTAATATCTATGTGGCGATTGCGCTTGTGAGCGCCGTTCCTATTACTACTGTTGCGCAGTATGTTGGCGCCAGCGACATGTTTTACATGCGGACAGCCGTGTTTCTTGCCATTTTTGTCATCCTTGGATTTCTTTTCAAGCGCGGAAGATCGCACGCGTTTGCCCGATCCAATCCCTGGTGGCAGGTATTCTTGCTAAGCATTCTGCAAATCGGTTTAATCCTTCATATGATCTTCAGCTTCCTTCCGCCGGAGCGCGCAAAAACCCTTGCGCCGCTTACCCGCACCGTCTTTGCCAATCCCAATCTTCATCTCTGGTGGCTTTTAATTCCCATGGCATTACTCATCATTCTCCGCAAACTGGGCATGAGGGATGAATAAATAAACCATTGCCAGCGGGTCTACTCTTCAATTCCACAATTACTGTCTAGACAAGTAGGACCACCTAAGCTCATAGCGAAACAGTATGAGAGAATCTATTGGGTTTTTGTTTTCCGGTAGAATGTAGAGAAACGGTCAGGATTTCTGCTCAAAAATCCCCTAAAATGGTCTATTCTGAAAATAGTTCGGACGGTTTTCGCCGCCGAAGGCGGCGAGGAAAGACCCCGCGAAAATCCGAACCGAAATTCTGAAATTTGACAATTTCAAGTTTTTCTTTAGCGGCAAATTCCTTGAAAAGAAAAATCGATCACTGCTTTCCGTTATCAATCCAGTCTCGGTCGGGAAACCAAGTTCTGTCTTTATAGAAAGCAATGTAGTCTACGGCTCTACTCACCATGTCTGGGAAATCAGGAAATCCTATCACTAACTTCGCTCCAGTTGATTTATTATCACCGGTGTTAACTTGTACCCCAACAATCCTAATTTCACTTATGCCATCAGGCCATTTATCTGCGGTAAGAACAAGAAAGGTCGAATTATTCTTATCAGATTTTTTATCTTCCGAAGGAATGATTAAGGGTTGTGCAAGTTTGTACCGTATCCTACCGCTCCCTAAATCTTCTTGTCTTACCATTGCCGTAGGTTTTGATTGAGTATATTTATCAAAGTTGGGATAAGGTGGCGACTGATCATATAAGAATCTTGGATACCATGTATTGATCGTAAACTGCGGCAGGTCTTTAGGAGCAGCGCCCTTTGGTATAAATTCGAAATCTACACTTTGCAAATAAATATCGGTTGAGAGTTTATTTACAAAGCGCCCGTTATATCCCCATTCGGCACTAAGATCTCCAAGAAGCTTTCCCGCTTTTTTAAAATTAACCTGTAATTCTAGCTGTGGATGAACGCTATTAAGTTCTTGAGGCGAAGAAGGGGGCATTTCGGCGGGTGGTGTCAGGGTAGGGAGTGACGGCTGAGGCGTAGGGGTTTGAGTTGCGGTGGGAGTTGGTTCTTGTATTCTTGTTAAAACAAGATAACCAGCCGCACCAGCAAGCACCACAACCAAAACTATTAAAACTATGTTAGCAAATCCTTTTTGGTTCATATTAGTACGCAACTTAATAATAAACTACACGACCTTTATGCTTCAAAAGTTTTATTTCCCCAAAATAAAAATACAGTTCGAGCCGATATTTTTACAGGTTCTTTGGCAGTTTTTATCAGCGCGGCGAAGCCGCGATTTGGGAATTTCGCGGGGGGCTTTCCCAGACCGTCCGACAACTCGAATTTTGGCGGTTCAGTTCAAGTAAATAAACCAAAATTTTGACCAAAAATCTCAAAAAATGGAGTTTTCGGACGGTCTGACAAATGTTCTTTGGAAAATTATAGTGAGATGAAAAGTAAAGCCCCGAACACCATTACTGGGTCGGGGCTAGAGCGTGCTGTTGTTACAGTTTCCTCACACCTACCGCTTGACGACTTCGAACTCGGATGGGTCGTAGCAACCTTCGGTGCCATCCTCGTGTCTCACATCATAGCACAGACCGTGAGAATCGTGATGTCTGAGGATTCTTCCACGAACACCCCACTTCTTACTCGCCCAGCCTTCTTCTGTCCACTCGCGTCGCATTTCCATGTTGGGCTGAGTCGTTTTCACTTCTGTTCCGGGATCGATCGGCGGCCACTTCTTGGTCGTTTGGGGTTCAGCGGTCCGCCTCTCCCAACGAGGGATGTCCGTCGGGCACCGCTCATCGAGTCGGTCTCTGATCGCGTACGCGAGACAGAGCGAAACGAGTTCGCGAAGCATCTCCTCGCAGTCGCCGCTGAAGCTGACGCCGTTGAAGAGATCCTTCTTGCTCGCCATCACGTCTGCGATCTCGAACGAGCACATGATCCTGCCGAGGGTATCGGGGTTCATGGTCCGAACATCGCCGGAGTCCAGATCGAACTTGACGTGTTGAACAAACTCATCGGGATTGCCGATCTTGTAGAAGACCTCGTCGTAGCGATTCTTGCTGATGAGGTGGTTCGTGAGGTTAACAATGTACTGTCTCATTTTTATCTCCTTTCGAGAGATTTCCCGCCACCAGAATGGATCGCTATACCGAGACATTCGGTATCCTGCGATATGAGCCAGAGATAGGCTCATTAGCGGCCCAACAAGCCAATGGCATTGTTGATAATGCTAATTTAGCATAAAACGTATGTACTGTCAAGTTTTCTTGAGTAAAAAATAAGGCTATTTAGCCCCTTTGAATTTATGAAAAAATTGGGATGTTCTAAAAAATTCTGTTGATGCCGAAGCGTGTTCTGCCTCATAGTTG
>CAYFFP010000012.1:0-5488 GCA_964342515.1 uncultured Candidatus Saccharibacteria bacterium | reverse complement strand
CTTGTGCACACGCGGTTTTTGTATGAAAATCTTAAATGGTATTAGGCGAATATGATAAAACAACTTGGAAACTTAGTTTCCAAGAACTTGAAGACAAGAATACCCTATGTCAAAGGGCATCTTTGACAGGGGAAATACACGGAAACTTATTAAAAACTGGAAGCTCTAAGCTAAAAGCTGTAAGCTATTCTCATGGCAAAGCCGATTTTGGTGGCCAATTGGAAGAACTTTCCCAACTCGCTCTCGGAAGCGAAGTTTCTGGTCAAAGAGTTAAAAAGGAGAAAAGAAATTTTTAGGAAAATAAATCTCTTTATCGCGCCGCCGACCCCGTTCTTGGAAGTTGTCAAAGGTCTTGGAGGATTAGCGGCGCAAGACCTTTCTTTGGCAGGTAAGGGCTCCCACACGGGCGAAGTATCGGCAGAAATTTTAAAAAGTTTCGGCGTACGGTTGGCGATACTAGGGCACAGCGAGCGGAGAATTTTGGGAGAGTCGTCGGCGGAGATAAATAAGAAAATAAAGCATGCTCTCCGCTCCGGTATTACGCCGCTAATCTGTTTCGGCGAGAGGGAAAAGGATTCCGACGGCAAGCATTTCGAAACTTTGCGGGATGAGCTAAAAATACTTCTGGCCGGCTTGTCTAAAGCGGATATGAG
This sequence comes from uncultured Candidatus Saccharibacteria bacterium, assembly GCA_964342515.1. Classification (GTDB taxonomy): domain Bacteria; phylum Patescibacteriota; class Minisyncoccia; order Phycocordibacterales; family Zambryskibacteraceae; genus UBA5004. The sequence continues at coordinate 4,835 of CAYFFP010000012.1, read as the reverse complement.
TAAAATTGCTCTGGCATATGAACCGGTCTGGGCAATAGGTAGAACCTCAAAAGACGCGATTGAACCTGCAGAGCTTGCACAAAGCATCGTGTTTATAAAAAAGGTTTTATCGGATTTGTTCGGCAGAAAAGTTGCCGACCTAATTCCTATTCTCTACGGCGGTTCGGTCGAGCCGGTAAACGCCGGAGAGTTAATGAGAGAAACCGGTGTGAGAGGGTTTCTGGTCGGCCACGCGTCTTTGAGTCCGAAGAGTTTCGAAGCCATTGTCCGTTCGATGATAGAGAAATGAAAATAATTACCGAAGCAGGAGATTTGAGAGACAAGCGCGTGTTGGTGCGCGTCGATTGGTCCGACCATGATGATTTTCGCGTCAGGACTTCCAAGTCTACTATTGAATATCTGCTTGGCGCCGGCGCCAAAGTTATACTCGCCACGCATAATGATGCGGGAAATGTCGAAGACTTAAGACAATTTGTGCCGAAAGGCGCAGAAATTCTGCCGGATTTGCGTGAGAATGCAGGAGAAGAGACTAACTCTGAAAAATTTGCCCGGGAGTTGGCAGATAAAGCCGATATTTTCGTCAACGAAGCTTTCTCTGTTTCGCATAGGAATCATGCCTCTATTATCGGGGTACCGAAATTTCTCTCGAGTTTTGCCGGACTCCGTTTCGCCGAAGAAGTAAGAGAGCTTTCCAAGGCATTTCATCCGCCGCATCCATTTCTGCTTATTCTCGGCGGAGCGAAATTCGAGACCAAACTGCCCTTGGTCGAGAAATTTTTGAACATTGCCGACTCAATCTTTATCGGCGGAGCGATGGCCAAAAATGTTTCCATAACAGATCCAAAAATATTTCTTCCCTCGGGAGATCTTACCGCTCTGGACGCGAATCAAGAAACAATCCGCCGGCTGGCGGAGAAAATTGCGGATTCTAAATTCATCATTTGGAACGGTCCTCTGGGGCAATACGAGACCAGACACACCCAATATACTCACGAACTGGCAAAAATTTTGGCACAAGCGGAAGCGGAGGTTATCGTGGGAGGCGGGGACACTCTGGCTGCCATTAAGGAGCTTAACCTTCAGGATAAGTTTTCTTTCGTTTCGACCGGCGGCGGCGCGATGCTCGAGTTTCTGGCTACAGGTACGTTGCCGGGAATTGAAGCGTTAGGTTTACCTCATCCCCAACCCTTCTCCTAGACGTAAGGAGAAGGGAACATATGAAAGTTCATAATTCTAAAAAATTATTGGAGAGAAGAAAAAGTTTGAGAGAATTCTCCACTGCAGAAGAAGAAATACTTTGGAATGAATTGAGGAATAATAAATTGGGTGCGAGATTCAGGAGACAACACAGCATTGGCGGGTATATTTTGGATTTTTACTGCTTCAGAGCGAGACTTATTATTGAGATTGATGGAAAGTCTCACGATTTTCAAAAAGAATACGATGCCAACAGAGATAAATTATTCAAAGAATTAAAATACGAAACATTACGGATAAAAAACGACGAAATTCGCGAAAATTTAGAAAAAGTAATTGTTGAAATAAAACACACCCTCTCCTTACGACTAGGAGAGGGTGCTCTGAGCCCGTCGAAGAGCGGGTGAGGTGAGTTAAAGATTCTCTCTTATCCTCTCTGCGTTAGCTTCGAAATCTTTTTTATCTTCTTTTAGATTCCAATCCGGGATGAGCCAAATATGAGCATGGTGCACCTCGTCACCCACAATTTTTGAAGTTACAAAGTCAGTATTAAAAGCTTTTTTCTGCGCAAGCGCAATTTTCCTTACCACTTCAAAGTATTCTCCGATATTCGGTACGTCCCACACCCATCTATGATGGTTTTTCGGAATTACTTGCACATGTCCGACTCCTCTTGGATTTATATCGAGAAATGCTACAAAATCATCATTCTCATAAACTTTATGTGAAGGGATTTCTCCCGCCGCGATTTTGCAGAAAATGCAGTTTTGGTCGTACATATTAGTAATTTCTAGAGGTAATTAGTCGGCCGAAAGAGTCGAATAATTCTATGCTCTCGTATTCTTCGGCCCACATTTCCCAGCCGCGGCCAAGGAAGATTCTCCAAGTTTTGCCATAGAAGTTCTGGTTGCCGGAATGATAAGCAAGACACCCTTGGTAGCTGTAATGCTCTCTGATAAAAGCCGCGCATGAGCTAGATAGAATCTCCCCGTCAAGGCAATTGTCACAGGTGCCGGCCTCTCTGTCTCTTTGGTTTCTTGGGTCAAATTCCGGCGTCTCACAGCTGTTAAGGCGTTTGATGGCGTTGCGGCATTTCACTTCGAGAGACGAGAACCCCGGCTCAAGCTCCGGTCGGGGGCAATTACGTGTAAGCGGCGGGGTAAAGGCGTAGTCCGGCAGTGCGTCAATGTATCCTGTGCAAATATTTTCCTTGAAGTTGGTGATTTTATAAGGAGACTGGACTCCCACGGAACCGGTAGTGATGACCGCTTTCTCTCCGGCTTCGAGCGTGAGCAAAGGCAGTACGGCGATGTCGGCGGAGAAGCGCTGGAGTGTCCCGCCAATATTGTACGGCCGCTTGTCTTTGCCGTTCTTGAGTTGCCAGCCAGTGAGGTCTATCGTTTTTTGGCCTCTATTCTCGAGGGTAATGTATTCTTCATACGGCTGGTAGGAGTAAGAAGCGTTGCCGGGGCCGATAAGGATTTCGGAGCTTGAGAGAGTCGTGCTCGAATCAGCACTAGAGAATGGCCCCGTCGGTCCCTCTTTGGGAGAAAGGATGATAACCGTGATGATAACCAGAAGGATTACTATACCTTCGAGACTGCTCTCTCCGCGCTGCCACTTGGTGCTCATGCTAAAATAGTATCATGTCCGCGGCCTATTTCCCTGAATTGTTCGAGCTCTTGCTTAAAGAGCGCGGTATCAAAGATGCTGAGAGAGAACTTTTCCTGAATCCGGACTACGCCCTTCTCCACCCTCCGCTGTCTTTGCCGGATATGGGGCGCGCTCGCGATAGAGTTATTGATGCGGTAAAGAATCTCGAACACATCGTAGTCTTCTCTGATTATGATGCCGACGGTATACCGGGGGCAGTGGTGCTCTCGGACTTTTTTAAAAGGATTAAATACGAAAATGTTTCTTTTTACATTCCCCACCGACACGACGAAGGGTTCGGCTTGAATCTTGGCGCTATTGAAAAGATTGCGGGAGACCTGCCTGCCGGCAGGCAGGGAGGAGCGAAACTAATCATTACGGTCGATTGCGGCACGGCTGATGTTGAGGAAGTCCGACTGGCGAAAGAGAAAGGCATTGATGTCATAATCACGGACCATCATGAATCAGTCCGACTTCCGGAAGCCTTTGCTATCGTAAATCCCAAGCGAGCTGACTCGAAATACCCTTTTCCGGATTTATGCGGTTCCGGAGTAGCATTCAAATTAGTGCAGGCAATATACGCGCAAGATAGTTTTGGAGTGAAGAATGGAATGGAAAAATGGTCTCTCGATATGGTGGGTATCGCCACTCTCTCAGATATGGTGCCTCTGGTGGATGAAAATAGGATTCTGGCCCGCTTCGGCCTCGAAGTATTAAGGAAATCCCCAAGACCGGGACTACAAACGCTTTTTGATAATTTAAATCTCGATCAGAAAAATCTTACCGAAGATGACGTCACCTTTATGATCACGCCGCGGATTAATGCCGCCTCAAGGATGGGACAGCCCGAGGATGCCTTCAAACTACTTTCGACTTCAGATCATGTTGAAGCGGAATTGCTCGCTAACCACTTGGAGAAAATAAATAACGAGCGCAAAGGTGTGGTAGCAAGCATTGTGAAAGCGGCCAAACATGAACTAGCAAAACGCGAAAATTTAAAAGAGGTTATTGTCATTGGCAATCCGGAGTGGAAACCCAGTCTTTTAGGCTTAGTTTGTAACTCACTAGTCGAGGAATATGAACGTCCCGTGTTTGCATGGGGGAGGGACGGAGATGGTGCGCTCAAAGGTTCATGCCGCTCATACAATGACTATGATCTCTTTAAACTCATGGAGTCGGCTAAAGATTCTTTTATCGAGTTCGGCGGGCACAAGGGTGCGGGAGGATTCTCCGTAGAATTCGAGAAGCTTATAAATCTTGAAGAAAAATTGTCTAAGGCACTAGAAAATTTAGAACCGAGTGATGAGGAAGATACAAAAAAATTACCAATCATGCTTTCTGATATAAATGAAAACCTTTGGCAAACAGTTTCACTTTTTGCCCCTTTCGGTATCGGCAACGAGAAGCCGGTATTTAAGATCCCAAACGCGCTTATCAAATCAGTTCGCCAATTCGGCAAAGAAAATAATCATTTGGAACTCTCTCTGGCGAACGGCATCAAAGCAATTTCCTTTTTCTCTTCCCCTAGCACCTATAACCTAGTCCCTAGTCCCTGTTCCGTGACTCTCCACGCTCACTTAGAAAAGTCTTACTTCAGAAATCGCCCGGAACTGCGTCTTAGAATCGTCAATATAGAGCCATAAATAAGGATTTTGTCTCGAAATCCTTGACTTCAATATACTTTAGGTGTACAATATAAAAAGAAGCTGATGAGTGCCGGTTCCCGGCATCAGGACAGCTAAAAGCAACTTGTGAGGTTGTTATGACGCTCAACATGGGTGTTGCCGACGACCAACTTGGTCAGTACTATCGTCGTACAGCGGCGATCGCCGATCGACTCGGGAAATCCCTCGACTTCGAGGCCGTGATGGGCGCGCTTCAGCGCATTCATGATGGACAGCTCGAGCAGGTAATTCTGCGAGTCGGTGAATTCCCCGTCTGGCTCGAAGCCGAAGTTGGCGGCAAGTCCAAGGACGAACTCATCG
>CAYFFP010000011.1:2625-7557 GCA_964342515.1 uncultured Candidatus Saccharibacteria bacterium | reverse complement strand
CTGTGTTTAAAATTAATAATAAAAAATGAAAAGAGTAAATAATTTAACAGATTCCATTGCCGCGTTGGGACCGGTGGCGGTGGTTCTTTCCGTCGTTCTCTCGGTCTTGTTGGTCACCGGTCTTATCCAAGCCGCTACCACTATTAGCACCAATATCACGACTGACGGTAAGATTACCGGAAACTATGCTTCTTCCACCGTTCTTTCCGTCAACAACACCGCTTACTTCGGCGGTACTGCCTCGACCACTATTGACGTAGCAGGAAACATTGTCGGACCTGGAACGCTCTCCATAGTCGGCACCGCCACCTTGGGGAGAGCCTCAACCACGATTTTCTCAGTAAACAACACCGCTTTCTTCGGCGGTACAGCCACCACCACCATTGGTGTCGGCGGCAATATAACGGGAGCCGGCACTCTCTCTATAGTCGGCCAGTCCACCTTAGGTGGCCAGGCCTCGACGACAAGACTCTCCGTCAACGAAACGGCTTACTTCGGCGGTACAGCTACTACGACCATTGGAGTCGGGGGGAATATTACTCAACCTACTACAAATACGGCCACCACAACCTTAGCTGTGGGTTGTATTAGCACTTACGCCACTTCCACTGCTACGGCTATCAGACTTACCTTTGGCGCAAATGTCTGGGCCACTTCCACTCACAGTCAAGGTAGCACCGGTGCCGCACAAGGGTTGGTAATCTGGCAATACGGTTCTTGTCCAATCTAATTCTCGCTAGTCTTAACTCATGAAAAAATTATTAACCTCAAGCATCTTAGGGGGACTGTTTCTGCCAGCCCTTGCTTTCGCCGCTTACAATGATGTCACCTTGACATCAAGCGTTACAATGACAGGGATCGATGGGCAAACGGTCAACATTTCCGGCGATGCCAATGTCGTCGAGCAAATGGTTGTTAACACCGGCTCCATTACTTTCACCTTGGACACTAATTCCGAAGTAACCGTCACTTCGCCTTCCAACAAGAAGTTGGAGCATAACGCGGCCAACGCTCATGTCGTATTGAGCATCTGCGAAAGTGGCAATTCTCAAATCCATTTGAAAGGGGCTGCCGATGATATCGGCGTAACCATCACGGCCAAGAATACCACTTGTCCGGAAGGTAGCGGTAGTGGTGGTTCGAGCGGCGGAGGCGGCGGTGGTGGAGGCGGTGGCGTAGCGGTTGCCGTGGCGGCTCAAACGCAGTACGCGACGAAAGAAGCCCACATCCAAGCCATCGTGCAGGCCATCGCGGTTCTGCAGGCACAGATAGCCGCTCTCACAGGCGCTCCCGCGGCCCAAGTCTCCGCCATAAGCGGTAAGATTACCTCCCCTCTCTCGTCTGGTTCTCGTGGCTCAAGCGTCAAAACGCTTCAGCAATTCTTGAACACTCATGGCTTCGCCGTCGCTTCTTCGGGACCCGGTTCTCCCGGCAATGAGACGGAAACTTTCGGCAGTTTGACGCTCAAAGCGGTAGAGAAATTCCAGGAGCAGTACAATATCGCCAAACCCGGCGTGCCCGGCTATGGAAATGTCGGTCCTAAAACGCGCGCCAAAATCAACGAACTCTCCGGCAACTAGCTTGCGGCTGATTGTCGCTCTATTTCTGTTAACGCTCTTTCCGCCTCTTTCGCCAGTCACGGCACCCGCCTCCGCTCAAGGCTTCGGCGGGGCGCAGGAAGAAAAAAGTGACAATGTCTGTCTCTTCGCGGTGCCGAGAGCAATGCTTACCCTCCCTGAATTTAGCATGGATAAAGCAAAAGAGGCGGTCTTGGGCACTTTAGAGGCACTGCCCGGCAAAGTCGATACTCTTACCGGAGCTTTAGCCGAGAAACTAGAAACATCCAAGAAGACCCCTTCCGTAGCGACTATTTCCGGCAGTGAAGAGACGCAGGTTCTGGGAGCGTCCGCTTATAATGCCGGAGTGGATATTTTTGCATTTCTCTTGCGACATTGGATGGCCACTCTCGCGGGCCTCTCTGTTCTCGCCATTACTTGGAGTTTTAAAACATGAGGTATAATTAAGTTTATGAGGTTTTTCGACAAAACGTTTTTCAAATTCCTTTTTGTTTTCCTGTGTCTTATCGCCGGCAGTCTGGCCGTCATCGCCTATGCGAGAGCGTATTTGTAAAATCGGCATTCTGCTGTTGTTCGCCCCTCTTTTTGTCATTGCCCAATCGACCTTAGTCAATATCAATACGGCTAATGTTACTGAACTTGATACCTTGCCGGGCGTCGGACTGATTGTCGCCCAGAGAATAATTGACGGTAGGCCATATGCCTCGGTAGAGGAAATAAGCAATGTGCAGGGTATTGGCGAGCCGGGCAGTTCTACATACGAAAATATTATTAATCTCATCACAGTCGGCGGCTCAAGCGGGGCCACTTCTGGGGCCACTTCTAGCGTTGCGCCACCTCAAAGCCCGCAGCCGTCTTCCCACTACAGCGCCGTGCCGGAGAGCGGCTCAAAGCCTCTCGCAAAGCTTGAGGCAAGCGCGGGGCGGGATCGTACCGGCACTGTCGGTAGCCCGCTTGAGTTTAAGGCGGAAGTTAGCGTCGCTTATAATCGCAATGCCAGTTTCCGATGGAATTTCGGCGACGGCAGCGAGGGGGCTGGAGAAGTATTGGGTCATACTTATGAGTATCCCGGAGAATATCTGGTTGTTTTAAATGCCATGCTCCCCGAAGGACAAGCGGTATCAAGGGTTAATGTAAAGATAGAAGAACCGAAACTTGTTATTACTCTGGCGACACCCGAACGGATAGAGCTTAAGAATAACTCGAAGTACGAGACCAGTTTATTCGGCAGGGTGCTGGCGGTCGGGAGTCATGCCTTCGCCTTCCCCCAAGATACGATCATCAAAGCCGGTCAGAGCGTCTCTTTCAGCTCCAAGATAACCGGACTTAATCCAAATGGAGTAAATGAGGTGGGTATAGTGGTTGTCGGAAGTACGGAACAATCCAAATTGGCGGCAAAAATTGAAGAAAAGAAATCAGAAAAAATAGCCTATCTTCAAAATCAAATCGCTCTTCTGCAAAAACAAATGGCAACTATTTCCATACCCAAACCGGACTTGGCCGTTGAACCGCCAAGTGAAGAAGTGAATATTGAAGAACCGACAAGCGTTGAGGAAATCAATTCGCAAGCCGCAACTGTCAAAGATGGCTGGTTTGCCATGATAAAACGCTTCTTCTTAAGAACGAAATAAGGAAGGCATCAGTTAATTGGTTAAATGATAACTATATGAAATATACAAAATAAAAAAGCTATAGTATTATTATTTTGCATGGGTAGATTAGAGGAAGAAAATAAAAAAGTAATTAGGCGGACCAAAATTCAAGAAGCTATTTTTATTACTTTGGTTAGCGGGGGAAGGAGAGGTTCGGAACTTATTGCTCGTTTAGTGGCAGAGACTATGTTGGGGCTCGATCTTACTCCGCCGCCAAGAATTAATGAGTATGTGAAAACCGTAGCTAGTCGATTGAGTAAGAAAGGCCTCCTAAAGTTTGAAAACAAACATTATTCAATGACTACTGCGGGACAGAGACTGTGGGAGCAGTGGCAGAGAGAGGACTTTAAATTAAAGAAGCCCAAGAGATGGGATAAAAAGTGGCGAATCATCATTTTTGATATTCCGGAAAAGAAAAGGAGGACGAGAGACAAGATACGAGAGATTCTTTTTAATGCCGGATTTCAGAGAATTCAAGACAGCGTCTGGGTCTATCCTTATGATTGCGAGGACTTAATCGGGCTTCTCAAAACGGATTACGGCATTGGCAGAGACATGCTCTACATCATCGCCGACCAGATTGAGAATGATAAATACTTGCGTATGGACTTCGATTTGTCCGGCTATAATTAATAAGTCAATCTTAAATCCTAATCCAAAATAAGAAAGCTATAGCTTTCTTATTTTGGATAAAGAAAGGATTGGTTGCTTTGTGATAATATAATTTAATTATGGGAAAAACGGGCCATGCAGACTTGAGAAAGTGCAAAAAGAATTTGCTAAACTATTAAAGTAATGGATGACTGGAAAAACAAATTAACTCCGGAGGAATACAAGGTCATGCGCGAGAAGGGGACTGAAGCGCCCTTTACCGGGAAATTTCTTAAGACCGACAAGAAGGGCACTTACGTCTGCAAAGGATGTGGCAACGCGCTCTTCTCTTCTGACGCTAAGTTCGACTCCGGTACCGGCTGGCCATCTTTTGACAACCCAGCCAATACTCAAAATGTAAAATTAGAAGAAGATAATAGCTTTGACATGCACAGGACGGAGGTGAAGTGCGCCAAGTGCGACGCACATCTCGGTCATGTCTTCAACGACGGGCCAACCCAAACAGGCAAGAGATATTGTATAAATTCCGTCTGCCTAGATCTAAAAGAGCATCAATAAAATTTAAACCGCCCAGTGAGATAGTTGCCTTGCAACTTCATTTCACAGGGCGGTCGTTGGTGTACGGATCATGTCGTGATTGCTGTGTGATCGACACCCAGCTCGTGATGGTACACATCTCTCTTGTGTACAAGCTCGGAAAGAAATTCAACGGCATCGACACGTTCAGCATCAGGCCTTTTGACATCATCGATGATCTGTTTGTAGCTCTTGATGTTTGCTTCGATCGCATCGAGACGAAACTGACAGAGCGATTGAAGCGCTTTCTTGGGGAAGACTGTTTTCAAAAGTGGTAACATCGAACTCAGCATGTAAGACCCTCCAATTTTTATCTTATCAAACCATAAATTATCTGTCAAGTAAAGTGGTGGATTATCAACTGTCCTGATTTGACTTCCGTTCACGCAAGATATAAGATGGGCCTTACCTAGAAATGTTGAAAAACCTTAACTTTTTGAAGCGGAAAAAGCAGCTTTAATGTTGCGCTCGGGCGAGGCCCGTCCCGCTTCAGCGGGACGGGCCTCTTCATTTTT
>CAYFFP010000011.1:0-2615 GCA_964342515.1 uncultured Candidatus Saccharibacteria bacterium | reverse complement strand
CCTTCAGCGGCCTTTAGTAGTTTCGTTCTGCAAAGTACCTTGACAACTGAATACCATCACGGACTTTAGACCAAGGGGTCTTTTCGGGTCTGGAGATGGAGAAAAGCCCCGTAAAATCGCTTCGCGATCACGGGGCAAGCTAGATGGAAGTATTGATTCCATTTAGCAGGATAGAACCCCGTAAAATCCGCTTCGCGGATCACGGGGTAAATTGTGTGGTTCTTAAGTTTCCTAATAGGATAAATTTCCGTTAGGAAATTTGAAGGGCGTACGGTGGATGCCTTGACTAGAAGATGGTGACGAAGGACGCGGCGTGGCGGCGATACGCTTCGGGGAGGTGCCTAGCAACCTTTGATCCGGAGATGTCCGAATGGGGAAACCCGTCTGCTATTGCAGACACTCTATGAATTACATAGAGAACGCACCCAGTGAAGTAAAACATTTCAGTAACTGGAGGAAAAGAGAATAAAAATTATTATCTTAGTAGCGGCGAGCGAAAAGGTAAGAGCCCAAACTCAGTTTCAATCTCGGGACATCGATAGTGGTGTAACGGGATTGATGCTGGGAGTTATAAGACATTGGCGTCCCGACGTTACGTCGGGAGAAGAGTTAAAAAATTTTTGGTTAGAAGAATCCCGTGGAAATGGGAACCCTAGAGGGTAATAGTCCCGTAGTCGAAAATCAAAAATCTCTTTTGTTGATGCTCTTGAGTACTTCGAGACACGAATAGCTCGGAGGAATTTGCCGGAACTAACCGGTAAGGCTAAATACACTTCTAGATCGATAGTGAACTAGTACCGTGAGGGAAAGGTGAAAAGCAGCCCGGGAGGGCGGTGAAATAGACCTGAAACCGTATGTCTACAAGGAGTCAGCGCGGGCGCTTGCGTCCGCTATGGCGTGCCTATTGAAGAATGAGCCAACGAGTTAATGCACGCGGCTGCCTAAGTCCCGATAAAGGATGGAGGCGCAGGGAAACCGAGTGTGAATAGCGCGATTTACCCCGCCTTTGGCGGGGCAAGGTCGTGTGCATTAGACCCGAAGCCAGAGCGAGCTTGTCATGAGCAGGGTGAATCCCGCCGAAAGGCGGGAGGAGGCCCGAACCCGTTTGCCGTGCAATACATTGGGATGACTTGTGATAAGAAGTGAAAAGCTAATCGAGCCTGGTAATAGCTGGTTCTCTCCGAAATAGCTTTTGGGCTAGCGTCGAGTGTTCCAGAGAGAGGTAGAGCACTGGAAGGTTTGGACAGGGTGAAAGCTCGCTAAACCTATCAAACTCCGAATTCTCTTTGTCAAAAGCTCGGCAGTTAGACGGCGGGGGCTAAGCTCCGTGCGTCGAAAAGGAAACAGCCTAGATCTCTATTTAAGGTCCCTAAATTCATGCTAAGTGCACTTAAGGAGGTGAAAATTCTCAGACACTGAGGAGGTTGGCTTAGAAGCAGCCATCCTTTAAAGAAAGCGTAACAGCTCACTCAGTCAGAGATTTCGCACCGCAGATTCATGGGGCTAAGCATGGTACCGAAACTGAGGGCTTTCAGTGCGTTCGCGCATTGGGAGCGGTAGGAGAGTATTCGCATCCGCAGTGAAGCATAAGGGGTGACCCGATGTGGAGCGTTGCGAAGTAAGAATGTTGGCACAAGTAACCACAATGCGGGTGAGAAACCCGCACGCCGAAAGAACAAGGTTTCCCTCTCAACGTTTGTCGGAGAGGGGTTAGTCGGTCCTAAGGGAATGGCGAGAGCCGCACCCGATGGATACACGGTTAATATTCCGTGACTGACTATGCAAGTGATGGGAGGACGGAGAGTAGTATGTATCGCGCATTATGGATTTGACGTCTGTGCCTTAAGGAAGTTGTGTAGGAAAATCCGCACGCTGGCTTCGATGCCGATTCTAAATGGAACAGAAATGAGTGGCCTCGGCTTCTCAAATGATACAAAGCACTCTCCCAAGAAAAGTCTCTAAACTCTATTGCATAGCATCCGTACCGCAAACCGAAACAGGTGTTCTCGTCGAGCAGACGAAGGCGAACGAGTGAGAGGTCCCCAAGGAACTCGGCAAAAAAGCAGCCGTAACCTCGGAATAAGGCTTGCCCTCTTTATTGAGGGCCGCAGCTAAAGTATCTCTGGCAACTGTTTACCAAAAACACAGCTCCCTGCGAACTCGCAAGAGGATGTATAGGGGGTGACACCTGACCAATGCCAGAAGGTTAAATACGGGCGGTGAAAGTCGAAAGACAATTGCTGACTTGTATAAGCCCTGGTGAATGTCGGCCGTAACTATAACGGTCCTAAGGTTCTGAAACTTTCGAAAGAGGGTTTCAGAAGGACTGGGACTGTTTGGATACGGAATAAACAGTTGAATGATTGAATTACACAAATGCTACCTGCTTCGCGGCAACGCGAAGAGAGTCACATGGCACGTAGAGACTATACGCCATGCTCCGCCTATAAAGCCGGATGAAGATATAGTCCTTCTTAGGAATAGAAGAGCGAAATTCCTTGTCCAGTAAGTTTGGACGCGCACGAATGGTGTAATGACTGGAGAACTGTCTCGGGGAATAGCTCGGTGAAAATACAATACCGGTGAAGATGCCGGTTACCTGCAGTTAGACGAAA
>CAYFFP010000010.1:0-8939 GCA_964342515.1 uncultured Candidatus Saccharibacteria bacterium | reverse complement strand
GCTTGAGCACCCCATTGATAAAATTAAAGCCGGGCTCGAGAAAATGGATGAGCTCTTGAGATTTCTCCTGATCAAAACTCCCAGAGAGACTGCCTTTACTTTTGCAAAAGCCAGAGTAGCGATGGAGGAGAAGGCGAAGAGCGAAAGAGAGAACAAGGAAGAAGCTCTACCCGTGCTAGAATAGATTCGACAAGCTCACTATAAATAACTATGTATTTTAACCGCGCTATCATCATAGGCAATCTCACCCGCGATCCGGAACTGCGCTCGCTGCCGTCCGGCGTGCAAGTCGCCACTCTAGGTGTCGCTACGAACCGAGTTTGGAAGGATAAGAACGGCGCGCGGCAGGAATCGGCTGACTTCCACAATGTGGTGGTGTTCGGCCGTCAGGCGGAAACTACGGCCCAGTATCTGCGCAAGGGCTCGAGCGTCTTAGTCGAAGGTCGCATGCAGACGAGGTCTTGGGATGCCGCGGACGGTCAGAAGAAGTATCGTACGGAGGTAGTGGCCGACAGAGTTCAGTTCGGACCCCGCTCCGGCGGAAGCGCAACCTCCCCTGCTCCAGCAAAGAACACGGAGGACAAGCAGGATGTGCCGCCGGATACTATAGAGTATCCCGAAGAGAACGTAAACATCGATGACATCCCTTTCTAGTTCGACACTGCTCACTATGAATAAAAACGATTACGTAGACTACAAAGACGCGGAAACTTTAAGGAAGTTTCTTACTCCGCATGCCCGCATCCAGTCCCGCCGCCGCTCCAAGGCGCCTTCCAAGAACCAGAGGCAGATTGCTCTGGCTATCAAACGCGCCCGCTTCTTGGGATTACTGCCGTACGTCTCAAGATAAGTTATAATTTAAGGATGCGAAACGTGCCGTATTCTCTCCAAGCCGTTATTTTCGTACCGCTCTTTGCAGGGCTCGTATTTGTGTTGAAAGCGTTCTGCCCCGATTCGGCCGGCGATAGCTGTTTCGCGGACTACTTTGCTACTCCGATCTTTCTGCCGCTTATCGCTATTTATAAAATCTTAGGCGGTGCTCCGGCTTCGGTAGGGCAAGAACTTCTCTTTATCCTCTTATACTGGGGAGCTGTCGGATTCTTGCTCGGCTTTATACTCGATCTGTATACTCGCCCGTCTCAGTATTCACCCGAACCGCGTCTCCCTCCTTCACAAACATCGGGACCTGTATCTCCGCCCCAGTCTCAAGGACCACTGACTTCGTCGCTCCCTGCGCAGTATTCCCCCGAGTCGCTTCGTGGGCCTCGACAACCCTAAGTTCCATTTTGATGGGGACTTTAATGCCTATTATTTTTTCATTAAATAATATTGCATCAATCAAAATATTTGGTTTAAGAAATCTTGACCCATTACCGATCATTTCTTCTGGTAATTCAAATCTTTTGGATGGATCATTGGCTTCACAGAACCAGAACTCTCCTTTGTTGGTATAAAGATATTTAACTTCTTTCTTATCTATCTCTGCTTCCTCTACTTTGTCTGAGACGTGGAAAGAAACCTCGGTCACTCTGCCGGTAATAAGGTTCTTCAGCTTGGTGGCATTAACGGGCTTTCTCTGCTGCTTCCTGAAGACGTGAGAAGCGATAACCTCCCACGGCTCGCCCTCGTAAATGATGTATTTGCGCACCGTAACTTCGCTGTAGTCCAACATAGGGTCAAAATATAGCCCAAGTCAGGTATAATCACAATATGCATAAGGGATATCAGGGAGATAAGGGAAGTAGGGGAAAGGCGGGATATGAATATCTTTTGGCATACAAGATTACGGTACCCATTTATGACTATACCGTAGAGTTTTGCAAAAGATATTTCGACAAATTGTCCTCTAGAAGGACACAAGACCAAATGGTGCAAGCGGCTCGTTCGGGTATGCAAAATTTATTAGAAGGCAATCAGCAGGCGAGTTTGGAGGGTTACATTAAGCTTCTGGGAGTGAATTCTGCTTCGCTCGAAGAGCTTCTAAGAGATTATATATCGTATTCTAGACAAAATAAGGTTGAACTCTGGGAGAAAGAAAGAGTAGTAAGGGAAGTTAGGGAAATCGGGGAAATATGGGAGATGTTAAAATTTAATAAAACTCTCCCTGATAACCCCAATTTCCCTGATCTCCCTAAGGATGAGACAAAAGTAATTAATCTTCTGGTTACCTTAACTCACCAAGCCATTTACCTTCAGAAAAAGCTTCGTCTATCCCTTGAACAAAAGTTTGTAAATGAAGGAGGATTCCGCGAGAAGCTCTTTAAGAGGAGGGTGGATCAGAGAAATAGACGCTAAACTTCTTTAAACTTTACTCGAATTTCTTTCAAGATTTGGTCTGCTACTTTTTTGTTCTCGCGCAAGTAGGTGCGAGTAGCGTCGTAGCCGACTGCGAGTTTCTCGCCGTGGTATTTATAGGTGCTGCCGGATTTTTGGACCATTCCGAATTTCTCTCCCAGAGCGATGAGCTCGCCTTCGCGCGAAATGCCCTCGTTAAACATCAGGTCGAACTCCGTCTGCTTGAATGGCGCGGCCACTTTGTTCTTGACCACTTTCACGCGCGTGCGTCCGCCCATTACTTCTTCGCCCTTTTTGATCTGGGCAATACGGCGGATGTCTAAACGCACCGAAGAGTAGAACTTCAGCGCTTTGCCGCCGGTGGTAGTCTCCGGATTGCCGAACATCACGCCGATCTGCATGCGGATCTGGTTGATGAAAATTACGATGGTCTTGGTCTTGGCTACGATGGCTGTAAGTTTGCGAAGGGCCTGACTCATGAGCCGCGCCTGCTTACCGACGTGATATGCGCCCATATCTCCCTCGATTTCATCTTTCGGCGTGAGCGCCGCCACTGAATCAATAACTATGACATCAAGCTTGCCGGAACGTACCAGAGAGTCGACGATTTCCAAAGCTTGTTCACCAGTGTCTGGCTGGGAGATTAAAAGTTCGTCGATCTTTACCCCCAGCCGCTTGGCGTACTCGGGGTCCATGGCATGTTCGGCGTCGATAAAGGCGCAAATGCCACCATGCTTCTGCGCCTCGGCGATGACGTGGAGGGAAAGAGTAGTTTTGCCGGACGATTCCGGACCGAAGATCTCGATAATCCTGCCGCGGGGGACGCCGCCGACTCCTAAGGCGGCGTCAAGTCCTATAGAACCGGTAGAGATGGCGTCAACGCCAACCCTCGGCTTGTCGCCAAGCTTCATTATTGAGTCCTCGCCAAACTTTGTTCTAATGGCATCCAGAGTGGCATCGATATTCTTTAAGGTCGAACCTTGGGAATCGATATTTAAGGTTCGACCTTGGGTTGTTTTTGTTTTGGGCATTTAATTTAAGATAATTCTTACTTCGTCCGTATCAACTCTCCCGAACCGGTCCCGCACCTTAATGGTCATTATACTTAAGCCGCTGGACACCAGCAATTTCTCTTCCCAGTATCCGTTCTCATCGGTAAAGATTTGCGCGCCGTTGAGCTCTAGCCACGCGGCATTGCGGCTTTTGCCGGATAAAGTCAAGAGAGGTTCTCTCACCGTCTCGCCGTCCCGCGGCGTCTCTATGGAAACTTGCGGTCCCAAAATCAGCGCTCTGGCCTGAAACAGGGAATAAGAGACAAGAAGCAGGAAGAGAGCGATAAGCAGAATCTTTTTCATGCAATTTCCTCTCCTCTCTCCGGTTCGCCAACCTCCTCAACACTCGGTGTCGAAGGGTTCCCAGACACCGAGTGTTTTCCGGTTGGCTCTCTCTCGGCTCCGATCACCTCTCTTGGTTTGGCGCCGGAGCCGGGTCCGATAACTCCGCGCTCCTCGAGCATGTCCATAAGCCGCGCGGCGCGCGCGTAGCCGACGCGCAGTTTCCTCTGGAGGAACGAGGTTGAGGCGCGGCCCGCTTGCATGACCGTTTCGCGGGCTTCTTCATATAATTCGTCATCGTCGCTATCGAAGTTGTCACTTTCGATAGCGGAAGAGAAAATAATGTTACCGGTACTTTCTCCGGATAAATTAATTTCAGAAGTAAGTTCATCGGCGTAAGTATCTTTGAGATATTTGGCCACGGCCTTTACCTCCGGTTCTCTGATGAAGGCCGACTGGAGACGCACCGGTTTGCCCATCTCGCCGGACTGGTAGAGCATATCGCCGGCGCCGAGAAGCTTCTCAGCGCCGGCGGAGTCGATGATAGTGCGGGAATCGATCTGGGAAACCACTTGGAGCGCTATGCGGGAGGGGATAT
This sequence comes from uncultured Candidatus Saccharibacteria bacterium, assembly GCA_964342515.1. GTDB lineage: Bacteria > Patescibacteriota > Minisyncoccia > Phycocordibacterales > Zambryskibacteraceae > UBA5004. Next base: position 4,712 of record CAYFFP010000010.1, on the reverse strand, counting down.
TGGCCTTGATAAGACCGGTGATGATGTTCACCGACGGGCGCTGAGTGGAGAGCAGGAGGTGGATGCCGACGGCGCGACTCATCTGCGCCAAACGTACAACCGCCGCCTCGAGCTCTCGCGGATACGAGCTCATCAGGTCGGCCAATTCGTCTATGATGACGATGATATAAGGTAGCGGCTCCGATCTGCCAGCCGGCGGATTTTTGTGGTAAGAATTAATGTCTCTGGCGCTCGCTTTTTCAAACAAGTCGTAGCGGCGCTCCATCTCCTTGGCCAGCCACTTAAGGGCCAGAATGGCTTTCTTCGGGTCGGTAATGACCGGAGTAAGGAGATGCGGAATGCCGTTGTAGAGAGTAAGTTCAACGCGCTTCGGGTCTATCATTATAAACTTCAGGTTTTCGGGGGGATTTCTATAAAGAAGAGAAGTGATGATGGCATGAATAGCCACCGACTTGCCCGAGCCGGTGGCGCCGGCGATCAGGAGGTGGGGCATTCTGGAAATGTTATCGAATACCGAGCGTCCGGTAATATCTTTGCCTAAAGCGACGAGAAGCGGCGAAGCGCTTTCTTTGAAAGCGCTTTCGGAAATGAGGGAGCCGAGTCCGACGGTTGACTTGGCGGTATTGGGCACCTCGATGCCGACCAAGGACTTCCCCGGTATGGGAGCCTCGATGCGCACGGGATGCGCCGCCAGAGCGAGCTCTAAATTATTTTGAAGACCCAGAATTCTCGAAAGCTTCACTCCCTCGGCGGGCTTCAACGCGTAACGGGTAACGGACGGGCCGATCGATATTTCATCCATCTCGACCATGATGCCGAAGTTAAGAAGCGTTCTTTTTATAAGATTGGCGTTGGCTTTGATGTCGCCGACGCCCGGCCGGCCGCTGTCTTTCTCGAGCAGGGAGAGGGGCGGCGGAGTCCACTGCTTGCCGCTTTTTCTGGTAATCACGGGCATGAAGCTCTCCGAATCATGTTCCACCCCCTCCAACCTCCCCCTTGGCACCCCTCTAAATTCTGGGGAGGTGCTGAAAGCGGAGGGGGTCTTATTAACCTTTTCCATCGCTTTCTCTATTGCCGCTGTTTCTACCGGTGTCTCAAGCTCTGTATCCTTAATTTTTCGTTTGAAGAGCGAAAGAAGATTAAGCTTTAACGGCACATCGAAAATTACCAACACTCCCACTATCGCCAAAGCGATGAGGACAATAGCCGTAACATAGACGTCAAACAATGACACGAGAGGTTTAGAAATGATTCCGCCGATAATCCCGCCTCTAGACGAGAATTGCTCTACCAGTCCCAGTCCGGAGAGATATAGAAATAAAGAGCCGAGAATCTGCGGCAAGGCGAACTCCCGCTCGCGCTCGTGGAGAAGCGATATCGCCAATAGCAGGAATACCATAGGCAAGAGATAGTAACCGACGCCGGAGAGATTTGAGATTAAGCGGAAGGTCAGGTCGCCCACTCTGCCCGAGGCGCCGAAGGCGCCGAGCATAAGGAAGATTGAAATGACTATTGAGAAGATGCCGATAATAGTGTTGACGGTTTCTCTTGAGACAAACCGAATGTCGAGAGCGGCGTCCCGTTCGTACTCACGATTTTTTCTGTTTCTTCTCGCCATGAATTTTATTAATGATATCACACGCGACTAACCACGCGTCGCCCTCGGCGAATTTTACGTGGTTGCAAATTTTGTCTCTTAGCCGCATAATGGCCGTGAGATTTTATAAAAGACAATGGGAGATTCAAAAGGACAAACTAAGGGACAAAAGGTTGCTTCAGCTCTATACCTTTTAACAAGTTTTTTCCCAGAAAGTGAGCCGTTAAAGTGGCGCGTAAGGAGTTTGTCAGCGGACATTGTGTCCGATATTATAAAAGACAAATTGTCGGTAGTGAAAGAAATCATGAACCTTCTTACTCTCGCGAAAAATGCCGGTTTGGTTTCCGACATCAATTACGATATTATCGTTCGCGAATTTCCTAAAGTTGAGCATGAACAAAAAACAGCTTTAAATAACCTCTTTCCCAGAGAAATATTAGCAACCGAGAAGTTGCCCGCGCCGGAAAGTGTAAAGGACAAAACTTCCGAAATCAGCGGTGAAAGCAAGCAAATCCTTAGAGAGTTTGGCCCATGGTCAAAGCCATCCGTCAAGAAGACCGGCCGCCAAAACGTTATTATCACTCTCTTAAAGCGTAAAAAAGAGATAATGATTAAGGATGTTTCGTCATTTATAGAAGATTGTAGCGAAAAAACCATACAAAGAGAGCTTTTATCTATGGTGGCTGCTGGAATATTAAGGAAAATAGGAGAGAAAAGGTGGAGTAGATATACTCTTGCTTAAATGGGACAGGTTATGTAATATAGCGTTATCCACAGCGTTTTTGGCCTTTACTTGGCAATTAAGTATAATGTATGGACTTGCCAGTAAAGACATAATCGTTGCTGGCAAAATTAATACCCGTTTGTGAAATCCAACACTTTAGAATTAATGGATTAGCAAGCGCATTAGAAAATTACAAAATGTTAAAAATTAGAATGGCAAAGATCGCCGGAATCGCGGTAGGCGCGACCGTCGCCCTTGGTGCTTTCGTACCAATGGCCGGCGCGGTAACTATCGCTGAACTTCAGGCGCAGATCAATGCCCTTATGGCACAGCTTACTGCTCTTCAGGGCAGTACTACGACCGCGACTGCTTGTGCATTCACTCGCAGTTTGACTGTCGGTTCAAGCGGTGCTGACGTTACCTGCTTACAGCAGGCTCTCGTCGCTCAGAGTCACTTGGTTATGCCAACAGGCGTAGCTATGGGTTACTTCGGCTCTCTTACAAAGACCGCAGTTGCTAAGTGGCAAGCCGCTAACAGTGTCTCCCCGGCTGCTGGTTACTTCGGTCCTCTTTCACAGGCCAAGTTCAACGCTTCAGCTGGCGTAACTGGCACTGTTACAGGTACGACTGTAACTACCACTACCACGGCTGGTATCACTACCCCTGGTGCTGAAGGTACGATTACAGTTTCCAAGAACCCGAATCCTGCTTCAGGCACAAAGCTCTATGAAGCTGATTCAAAGAGAGGAGTTCTCGGCATCAAGATCGAGGCCAAGGGCTCGGACATGAAAATTGAGAGGGTCAAGATCGACATGGACCATGTCACTGGTACCACTGTCGCTGACCAGAACTTCTACAACAAGATCGCTACGAAGATGTATGTTTTGGATGACGCAAGCAATATCCTCGCTTCATCCGACCTGAACTCTTCCACGGTTGTGAAGGATGGTTCTGACTACTTCCTTACTTTGGCTGGCTTCAGCTATATCGTCTCGAAGAATGCTATCAAGGTCTTGACCGTCGCAGTCGACGGCAGGAGCACTTGGGACTCCGACTACGACACAGAGACCTGGTCTCTAGGTGTTCCGGTAGACGGCGTGAGGTCTCTCTCCGGCGCTGCTATCAACCAGTACGGTCCGTCTACCGCCTTCTCTAACAACTTCACCACTGAAGGTGACTTGTCGGAGAGCGCAACCCTTACCGCATCCACCGCTTCCGACAACCCAGAAGACATGGGTGTCATCTGCACCTCCTCTTCAACTGAAGATGAGTGCGATAAGCTCACACTCTTGAAGTTCAACGTCAAGGCGGAGAAGGACGATGTTCTTCTCACTGATGTAATAGTTAATGTCTCGAAGATGGCTGGTGCTGGCACAGCTTCTACCTCGGCTGCCTACATCTACGACGGTTCTACCCTCGTAGGTTCGGCAACGACCATGAACTTCAGCGGTCAGACTTCTGCAACCTTCACCGATATCGACTACAAGATTCTGAAGGACACTACCAAGACCTTCACCTTCCAGGTTGACGTCATTGACGCAACCATTAGTCCGACCACCTTCACCGCTTCTACCACGGCAGCCAACCTGACCGCGGAGAACATGAAGGGTACGGCTATCACCGAATCCGGCAACGGTCTCGGCGAAACCATCGAAGTTAGGAAGTCCGGTCCTCAACTGACTCTCAAGTCAAAGAGCATCACTTACGGCGGCGCTCCAGGATTCTCTGGTGCTACCACCACGGCTCAAGCCAACTTCGTCATTACGATGAAGGCAATCGGCGCTAGTGTAGTCTTCGGTGACTCGGCTTCGACCACTAGACCGCTCGTTGTCTTGGGTCTACCGCTTGGTGACACTGCTTCTTCATCTGTAATCTACAGAGCAGGTGCAGCAGTATCCGGTGCGGCTAACGCTGACAACTTGGTATTGGTAGCATCATCGACTGCTATCACTGTTCCAGCCGGTCCGACAGCTACGACCACGAACAGCTGGGTACTTGCGGAGGGCAACACCATCGACGTCCCAGTCTCAATGGTCTTCAACTCGCGATTCGGTATCAGCACTACGTACGCTACGGGTGATGTCACCACGGGCGCTTACGGAGTACAGATCAACAGAATCTCTTGGGCAAATGCCGATGATATGGGCGAGCTCCAAGTCTCGAGCTTCATGGACGGCAACTCTACTTGGAGAACTGGCAACGTAACACTGCCGTAATCCGCTCAAGGATTACTACGCAGGCTTAACAGCCTAAACAAAAACCGCCCGTTGGGGCGGTTTTTGTTTAGGCTGCCCCGTGGCGCGCAAGCGCTTTACGGGGTTATCCACAGGTTTTCTCCGTATCTGGCTTCAGATGAAGTATAATTCCTGTATGTATTCTGTGTTTAAAATT
>CAYFFP010000009.1:0-10831 GCA_964342515.1 uncultured Candidatus Saccharibacteria bacterium | reverse complement strand
GATCAGGCTTTCGCCCATTGTCGAATATTCTCGACTGCAGCCACCCGTAGGTGTATGGACCGTGTCTCAGTTCCATCGGTGGGGGTCACCCTCTCAGGTCCCCTAAGCGTCGTCGCCTTGGTAGGCCATTACCCTACCAACTAGCTGATACTCCGCAGGCCCTTTCTTAAGCGAATTGCTCCTTTACTCTTGCGAGACTATCGGGTATTAGTTCGCCTTTCGGCGAATTATTCCCAACTTAAGAGTAGGTTCCTGCGTATTACTACCTCGTTTGCCACTATCCCGCATAAGTCTTGCGACTGTTGCGGGACCGTTTGACTTGCATGACTCATCCACGCCGCCAGCGTTCATCCTGAGCTAGGATCAAACTCTATTAAATTTAGCGGGGCTAAATTTAATTAACCCCACCTAACGGAACAAAAGAGAAAACGATATGTTTTACTTCTGTTCGTGATCCTATAGAAACTAACTGAACTTGCTGGTTCTCTATCTATTCAATTTCAAAGAACACCCGTCCCAACTAGACGGTTATTTAGCGTTAGTTAAGACGTGGGGATAAGTATACATATTTCATTTCTCTTTGCAAGCATCCAAATAAAGAAAGCCGCACCCCTAGGAGATGCGGCTACCGAGATGCACCCCGTTGCACTACCAACGGGCCCATTGGCGTGTAGGCGGGCTCGACATTCCCGCTTTCCAGGTAAACTATTTTTATCATTTGCAAGTGTTTATTGTCAAGCTCTACATCTATTTCACGCTATAGCGTATAATTGATGTAAATAAAACTAAACAGAAAACATTGAGTTGCCCTCTCCTTACGGCTAGGAGAGGGCTGGCCTGCCTACCGGCAGGCAGGGTGAGGTTATTTCTTCTGCAACTTGTAAAATGTTACAAGTAGAGGTGAGGCAATGAAGATAGAGGAGTAAGTGCCGGCGATGAGGCCGACGATGAGAAGAAGGGCAAGGGCTGCGGTAGCCGAGGACCCGAAGAGGTAGAGTGCAAGGAGAGTGATGAAGATGGTGATGGAAGTATTGATAGAGCGAGTAAGGGTCTGACTGACCGACTTCCCGACCGTGGTTTCGAAATCTTCCTTAATATTTTTCTCTTGATTAATAGAGAGATTCTCGCGCACGCGGTCAAATACTACGATAGTGTCATGCACCGAATACCCGAGAATAGCCAGAAGTCCTGTTACAAATAAGAGGTCAATTTCTTTGCCTAGCAATACAAATATGCCGACAGGTATGATCACGTCGTGAGCGAGAGCGATAATGGTAGCCAATCCATATTTCCACGAGCTGACAGGGCGCGAGACTTTGCGGAAAGCGAAGGTGACAAATAGCACTATCATCACTACCACCACCACGACAGCCTTGACTGCCTTGCTCCGGAGCTCCGCTCCGGCAGTCGGACCAATGGAATTCTGTCTTACAATCTCTCCGCCAGTTACTTCTTGAGAAACTGGGGTTTTCGAGCGGATAATGAAGCCATCTTCCGTCGACCTGACAGACCCTTCTACGTCAAGCGAAGTCGGCTTCTCCCCCGTGTATCTCACTTCGGTCAAAGTGCCGCCGGTAAAGTCAATCGAAAGGTTAAAGCCGTAGGCAAACACGGCCCAGACGGAGAGAGCAAGCAGAATTGCAGATATCCCATACCAGATTCTTTTATATTTAACTACGGTCATATATGGCGAAAAGGAAGGTTCTTGAAACGGAAATGGCGGTAATCATGGATACTAATACTCCGATTCCCAAAGTAAGAGCAAACCCCTTGACGGAAGATGTGCCGAGCCAGAAAAGAATTATGGCGGTAATGATCGAGGAAATATTTGAATCGCGGATGGAGAGCCAAGCTCTTTTGAACCCTTCGTGGAAGGCCTCCATGTCGCCTTTCCCCTTCTTCCTCTCTTCTTTACTGCGCTCGAAGATAAGGACATTGGCATCCACCGCCATACCGATAGAGAGGATGAACCCCGCGATGCCGGCCGAGGTTAAAGTTACCGGGATAAGCTTAAAGACAGTGAGGGAAAGAATAATGTATGAGCCGAGAGCTATCACGGAGCAGAGACCCGGCAAGCGGTACCAAAGGATAAGAAAGATTGAGAGGAGGGCTATGCCGATAATGCCGGCGTAAATCCCCGCGGCAAGCGCTTCCTCACCCAATGTCGCTCCGATGGTCTGGCTGGTTAGAAGCTCAATAGGCACCGGCAGGGCGCCGTAATTTAAGTTCCTGACCAGCGCTCTGGCCTCTTCGGCGCTGAATTGCCCGGTAATCACCGCTTGTCCGTCGCGGATTTCTTCCTGAATGACCGGCGCAGACAAGAGGGTACCGTCAAGAACGATAGCGAGCGGCTCTCCCACATGCTCTCGGGTAAGGGCGGCAAAAATTTCTTTGCCTTCGGGGTTAAGCTCTAGAGCAATAACGGGTTTGTTGGTACTGGGATCAAATTCAACTCTTGAGCGCTCAAGGTAACGGCCGGAAAGCTCCGTCGCGATAAGCTCTTCTCCTTTAAGCAGCCGGAATTCCAACAGGGGCGTCTCGCCTATGACCTTCTTGGCAGTTTCTATATCTGCCACTCCGGGGAGCTCGACGATCAGCCGCTCTTTACGAAGGCCGGTAACAAGCCCCGCGCTCTCGGTCTGCACCAAGGGCTCCGAGACGCCGAAAATGTTTACTCTCCTCTCGATTACTTCCTTGAGGGTCTCCATGGCGGCGCCGACATCCTCTACTCCGGAAGTGTCGGCTTCATAGACAAGCTCGGTACCGCCCACGAGGTCTAACCCGAAGCGAAACGAGGTAGCCGTCGGCCGGAAGAGAATTTGCCAGCCCAATAGAGCAAAGATAATGATGAGAATAATTGATATCCAGACGTGCTTGCGCATATTACTTGTAGTGAGCGTAGTCGAACTATCTTCCTGCTATTGAGATAAGTGTCTTAAGTGTACGCAGGGCAATTTTGAGGTCAAGGAGAAAGGAGCGGTTCTTAATATAGTAGAGATCATATGAAAGTTTGTTTTTTGTCTCTCTAATATCAATGCCGTGATGAGGATGTTCGGCATGGTAAATTTGAGCCCAGCCAGAAAGTCCGGGTTTAATGAGATGGCGCACGTTGTAGTAAGGAATCTCTTCGGTATATTTCTTGACCAGAGCGGGGAGCTCGGGACGCGGACCGATGAGAGAAATGTCGCCCTTGAGAACGCTCCAAAGCTGAGGCAACTCATCGATACGGGACTTTCTCAAGAATCCGCCCACTTTCGTAATAACATTGTCCGATTTATCGGCATTATAGATACCTTTATCGTCGTGAGACATGGTGCGGAATTTCTTAATTTTGACCACTTTATTGTTCTCGCCGATACGCTCTTGGGTAATAAAAAGCGGTCCTCCGTCATCGAGCTTTATAGCTAAATATAAGAAAGGATAAACGATGAGAGAGAGCGTGAATAGTACAAAGGCAATGGAAGCATCCATCAGGCGCTTCAAAACATCATAAGCGCCGCGCGGCTGAGTAGAAATGTTCTCAAGAAACCAATTGTGGCGCAGATGCGAGAGTGGCACTCTGTCGAAAATGTCTTCGTAGATCTTATGCATGTCGATAAAGTTAATGTTGGAGAAAATCAGATTATAAAGATGCGGCAAGACCGGTTCGACATTCTCGTGCCCCAGATCAATGGCGATTACCGAGACATCTTCGGAATATACTTGGCTTACTATCTCGTTCCAGAAACCGTTCTCATTGGTGCGTGTTAGGTCGACCGAAGAGACGAAGCGCAGATTATAAATAGGATTGTTATTGACCTCTTGCAGAAGCTCTTTCATTTCATCACCGGCGGCAATAAGCAGCGCATTATTCGGCTCTCGTCTTGAGAGTGACAGATAGCCGTAAGTTCTCCAGAAGAGAATCAGGGTAAACGAGATGAACAGGTAGATAAAGAGCACTGTTTTGGGAGTAATGCCGAAGAGCGGCACGAAGTAGAAAAAGATTACCGCCAAGGCGGAGTTGGTAAGCTGGGCAGTCGCGAGAATGTTCGGAAGCTTCGACTTAAGAATAACGGTATGCTTTTCGTAAAGCCCCGCGATATAAAAGACCACCACCCAAGCGGCAAATAAAAGGCCGAAGGGTAGTAAGTGGGTAAGAAAGAGTTCTCTCGAAGGCGGCTCGACATTTCTCACCAGCAGGGTGAGCCAGAGCGCTACCAGAAAGGATAAAATATCGCCCAAAAGAAGCACTAGGGGCTCTTTCCTATTGAGTCGGCTCATGGGCGTGCATTATACAACAATATTGGCCTAAGTAAAAGCCCTTGTAATCTTCTGCCCATATAAATATAGTAAAACATTATACGAAATAAATTTACTATAGTAGAATTAAATCGTATGGGAAATTTAGAGGAAAAAGAAAAGCAGAGAATAAGAAGAACTCGTATACAACAAGCAATACTGGAATCAGTAAAAGTAGCGGGAGTGTTAAGTGTTGCTTTACTTGCACCGAATGCCATTAAAGCCTTGAAAGCATTGGGCTTGATGCCCAAAGATCGTCAGAAAGAATATATTTCCTCATCAGCTACAAAGCTGGCAGAAAAAGGTTTTTTGAAATTTAACGGCAAGTATTATGAATTAACGAGCAAAGGAGAAAGAATATTGAAACTTTGGAGTATCAATGATTATAGACTAGAGAAGCCAAAGAAATGGGATGGAAAATGGAGACTGATTATTTTCGATATTCCGGAGAAAAAAGCAAAAATCAGAAGAAAGATTCCTGCCATTTTTACTCATGCGGGATTATATCGATTACAAGACAGCATTTGGATATATCCGTACGACTGCGAAGATATTATCGGTTTATTGAAAACGGAACTGGGCATAGGTACTGAGGTCTTATATGTAATTGCCGATGAAATAGAAAATGACAAATATCTTCGAGCTCACTTTGATCTTTATTCTTGATACGATTTAATCTCACTATAGTCTAATTAAATCGTAGTATGGATATATGTAACTTTTTAGTGTGGTTTGATTGTTAAAAAGAAAGAGTCCGCCCTTTTCTTTTTTACTATGTATGATAAAATAATTTTTGTCAATGAAGATTATTTACGGCATAACCAAGAGCAATTTCGGCGGGGCGCAGAGGTATGTTTTCGACTTGGCGCAGGAAGCTAGGAGGCGAGGGCATAGTATGGCGGTTATATGCGGCGCTGGAGGGATTCTGGTAAAGAAATTGGAGAAAGAGAAAATCAGGGTTATAGAGATTGGGAGTTTGGGCAGAGATATCTCCATTTGGAACGATTTAAAATCGCTTCTTACAATCTACAAAACTCTTGAGAAAGAAAAGCCGGATGTATTCCATACAAACAGCTCCAAGATGGGCGGGATTGGAAATCTTGCGGCGCGATTTGCGGGAATAAAGAAAATAATTTTCACCGCGCATGGTTGGCCTTTTTGGGAGAAAAGAAATGTGGTCTCAATAGCTTTAATATGGTTTTTCTCATGGATAACAGCGCTACTCGCTCACAAGATTATCGTGATATCTGATTATGATCTTCGTATTGCGAGGAAAATGCCGCTTATCGGTAGAAAGGTCGTCCGTATATACAATGGTATAGACCTCAAAACATTTTTCGGAAACGGCGATATAATCCGAAAGGCATTCCCCGCTGGAAAGAGAATTGTCGGTACTATAGGAGAACTTAACAATAATAAAAATCAGATAGCGCTTGTGGAAGAAGCGAGGAAGGACCCGGAAATGTTTGTGGCCATTGTGGGCGAAGGCGAGAAGCGTGATTTCTTAGCCAAGAAAATCAAAGAATACGGACTTGAGAATAGGGTTAAACTCTTTGGATTTGTTCCCAGTGAAGAAGCTCTTAAGGGTTTTGACGCCTTTGCCCTCCCATCGCTTAAGGAAGGTTTGCCTTATGTTCTCCTTGAAGCCAAACTTGCTCGCCTTGAAATCAGAGCCAATCATGTCGGCGGGGTCAGAGAGATATTGGAAGGCGACATCAATAATTTCTCTTTCGAAAAAATGGCCAAAGAAACTTTTAAGGTCTATTTATAAGAGCCGCGGACCTTGCGAATGGCGTTTGAGGGATGAGAGAATTCCCAAAGCAAGCCACTCGGTCAAGAGGTGCGAGCCGCCGTAGCTCATAAAGGGGAAGGTAATGCCGGTGACAGGCAACACGCCCATGTTCATGCCTACATGCACTACGATATGCGCCGTAAAGAGAGCGGCGACACCTAATCCCAAGAAAGTCTCGAAGTTTACAGGAGCCTGCTCGGCGTTATTGACGATGCGAAAAAGAAGCAAAATGCACAAGGCAAGCAAGATGACTCCCCCGACAAACCCCCACTCCTCGACAAAGGCCGCGAAGATAAAGTCGGTCTCATATTCCGGCAGGAACTGCAACTTGGACTGACTGCCCTGTCCTACTCCCTTGCCGAGAAGCTCTCCCGACCCTACCGCGATAGTCGACTGGTAAGCGTTGTATCCCGCGCCGCGCACGTCTGCCAAGGGGTGTATAAACGAGATAATCCTTGCTTTCTGATACGGTTCAAAGACGAAGAGCCAAAGCGCCGCGGAGACTAGCGCCGCGGAGACCGCCACGAGCGCCAAATGTTTTTTGGAAATACCGGAGAGAAGCACCATCCCCAACCAGATAGAGAAGACCATCATCGCACCGCCAAAATCCGGCTGGAGCATTATCAAAACAAACACCAGCGCGGCATACAGACCCGAGACAAGGATATGCCGCACGTTCTTTATCTCGATATGCCGGCGGGAGAAATACTTAGAGAGCATGAGAATGAGAACCAGCTTGGCCGGGTCGGCCGGCTGAAAAGCCAGGTCGCCTATCGTAAACCAGCTCTGCACTCCCCTTGTCACTTCTCCGGACGCAAGAAGAAGCGCGAGGATAAAAAGAGTTATGGCGAAGAGTAGCACCAGCACATTCGTGCGCCGCATAAACCGCCAGTCGATGGTGGTAGCGACAAAGAATACTATGACGGAGACGAGTATCCAAACGCTCTGGCGGGAGAAGAAATAATTATCTCCCGCGAAAGAGTTCATGGTGATAAGTCCGGCAAGGGAGATGAGCAGCGCGGGGGCAAACAAATACCAGTCCACCTCAACATGTGAAAGAAATTTATCCAGAATATTCTTCATCTAAGGAAGCTTCGATCAGGAAAAATTCTGACAATAATTTCAATCTGGGTAGTAGTGGCATTAAACGGCCTCGGCCACGTAAATACCACTGGCTCTACGGCGCCTCCCGGGAGAGTTTCTATAAAGGTCTTCGAGGCGGCAAAAATATTACCCTCTCCGTCTGAGACTAAAGCAATTAAATCAATGTTAGAGACATTTTCGGGCGAACGGTTCTCGACTGAAGCGTCGATACGGGGATTCGAATCCTCTTTGGAAAGGACCTGATTCTTGATAAGAAGCTCCGGTGCGGGAGAGATATTCTTCTCCCAGACAATGTTTCCTTTTTGCCACTCGAGTACTGCCCTTGTCGGCATCACCCCGGCTTCAAGAGTAAACGGTCCTTCAAATACGGCAAAAATGGAACCCTTGGACACAAAAGTTTCTCCCCCAATAACCTTCACGGGAATAGCGCTCGAGGAGTCATAGAGTTTGAAAGTGTAGCGGGCATGGCGAATTTCCGCCGAAGCATTCGGATTCTCGACCAAAGCGACTACTTCAAAAACAGACGGAGAAACTTCGAGAACCCGCGGGTCGCCGCGGCTTATGAGCGGCAGAGACTCCGCCGTGCAGAGAAGCTGGCAGGAACCGCCGCAGTCTATTCCGGTTTCGTCACCATTCACAGCGCCGTCAAAGCAAGTCGGCGCGCGGTACAAAAGAAAGTACAGAGGCACGCCGATAAGCACAACGACAATAAAAAGAACGATGCCCAAAATAATTCTCTTGCGAGAGCGAGACCATGAATTCATATAAGTAGTATAGCAAAAAGGGCGAGTCCGTTGGACCCGCCCTTTGCAAACAAGAGAACTGTTAGACGAAGTGGAAAGTGCCTTTACGGCGCTTGGTGTTGTAGCACCCTCGCACTTTGTGGCCCGTTCTTGCCTTGTCGAAGAGGGTTCCTTCAAAGTTGAAGCTTTCGCCGGAACCATCTTCCTTCTCGACAAACGAGACGTGACACATTGCGTTGCGGCGAATGATTGGCTCGTAGCCTTCGAAGTGGAGTTCAACGAGACGGTCAACCACGAAGTCAGTCTTGCATGGACCGCCCGTAATCGTCATCACATTCGATACATTATGCGTCATACGACACATCCTTTTTCTGTCCTACCCTTCTCGGGCGACCTGTACATACATACAGGAATTTACTCTATATCTATCTTATCATATTTTAGTATATTTGTCAAGCACTATCTTGAGTGCAGAAAAAGAGCCTTATTGTTGGCCCTTTTCTGGAGTTTCAATTAAATACTAAGTTCTGGCGTCTAGATGAGATTGAGTGGGACTCAACTTCATCTCCCCTTGCGATTAACTACCGTGACCGGGTGTGACCTAAAAGATTATCGAAATTCAGTACTTAGTCCTGGCGCCTAGCTACTCTCCCCTTGCGAGTACCATCGCCTCAACGAGGCTTAACTGCCGTGTTCGGAATGAGAACGGGTGTGACCCTCGCGATGAAGCACCAAGACTAAAAACTGAATTTGTAAATTATGTGCTGAACGATAGGGTCGATTAAATCGACCGCAAATTGTAGTTTACCCCGAGCTTGTCGAGGGGTTGATTCCATTTAGCGGGATAGAATGATTCTTAAGTTTCCTAATAGGATTCGGGCAATTAGTACGCCTCGGCTCAATCCCTTACGGGACTTACACCTAGCGCCTATCAACCAGATAATCTCTCTGGGCCCTTAATGGTTTCTAATCTTGGGGGTGGCTTCATTCTTAGATGCTTTCAGAATTTATCCATGCCCGACTTAGCTACCCGGCGGTCCACTTGGCAGTAGAGCCGGCACACCAGCGGTCGGTTCACTCCGGTCCTCTCGTCGCGTCATTCCCCTATCACTAGGAGCGCAGACTATATCTTCATCCTTCGACAAGCTCAGGACAAGTCCTTAACTTGGATAGGATGTTGGCGTATTACCCGCATGAGCAGTCGTTTTCAAAGAAACGATTCCTCTGCATGCAAGTCCGATCCGACGATACGTCGGATCAAGTCGTTACGGGGTCAAACCCAAGTTGAGTCAATAATTCTTCTCGTGTTTTCTTTTTCTTAGTGACATAATTTTCTTTCTGTATCACCAGAATCAAATCGACAAGTTTCCCAAGCTGTTTTTTAGAAAGCTTAGAGAATTTTGTACTGGAGAGAATCTCGCAAGCACTTACGAGCGCTTTACTTTGAATTTTTTTGAATCGGATGTATCGAGCAAGAGACTTCAGAATATTGGCCACTTGTTTATAACCATTTATCCTCAACTCACTCATGCCATCGTTTCTTCTAGAAACGTATCCGATACAAAGTTTCTCTTGTATCCAGTACAGCGTTTTCTCGTGACGTGTATCTTGATATAGACAGATAGTGGGCATAAATCGTAGACCGATTTTGCCGTCTGAACGCTTCTTTATCTGAAGCATCAGACTACCATCGCCATCAAGAAACCCCGCGATATACGCCAACTCAACATTGGATCGACTTCCCACGGTATTGTCTTGTTTATTTCTGGTCCTCAAGTAAGTTTATACTTACCATTGTACCACTGCCTACGGACTAGGCCGACAGTAGTTATCAACAGACCACACATCCACAAGATTTCACCGTTATTAGCCACTTTGTCATCAAGTATTTCTACTTGAAGTAGCAAAATTTACTAGGAGCAAATCCCCTCTGAAACCCAACGCCTGCAGTAGATAGGAGTCCAACCTGTCTCACGCTTCTTTTCTCACATTACTGTAAGGAATGGACTATATATTCATCTCTTGCGAGATGTTCAGCATGTAGTCTCTACGGGTGTTTGTGAACTTCATTAATGAAATCCACAAACGTCCCTCGGCGTTGCCCCATTGGGGTTCCACCGATATCAGCTGACTTGTCCACACATATCGCTACATGTGGCCGCCGTGATTGGTTGAATCTCTCCTCTAGTCCTAGGGATTCAGACTGTGCAAAGTACGAATTTCATACTCTCCACGGTCTGAACCCAGCTCGCGTAACTTTTTAAATGGCGAACAGCCATACCCTTGGGAGCTTCTCCACCCCCGGGATAAGTTGAGCCGACATCGAGGTGCCGAACTGCGCCGTCGCTATGGACGCTTAGGCGCAACCAGCCTGTTATCCCCAGGGTAGCTTTTATCCTTTGATCTCTGGCCGCCTCTAACACGGACCATCGGCTCACTATGCTCGGCTTTCGCCTCTGTTTGGCATGTACGCCTCACAGTCAAGCTCTCTTATGCCATTACACTATCGGCACGGTTTCCATTCGCGCCTAGAGAACCTTAATAGAATCCTCCGTTACATTTTAGGAGGAGAGCGCCCCACTCAAACTGCCCGCCAGATACTGTTTCTCGTCGTTTTTGCCGCCGAGGTTAGAAAATACAAACTAGAAGAGTGGTATTTCACTGACGACTCCATCCCGACCGAGATCGGGACTTCAAAGTCTCCCACCTATGCTACGCATCTTATCCGTATCCTCAATATCAAGTTGCAGTAAAGCTCCTGGGGTCTTTTCGTCTAACTGCAGGAAACCGGCATCTTCACCGGTATTGTATTTTCACCGAGCAAGTCCCCGAGACAGTTCTCCAGTCATTACACCATTCGTGCGCGTCGGAACTTCATTACTCGCTTCTAAATTAAATTTAATGCGAACCCTTT
>CAYFFP010000008.1:0-17618 GCA_964342515.1 uncultured Candidatus Saccharibacteria bacterium | reverse complement strand
CGATGAGTTCGTCCTTGGACTTGCCGCCAACTTCGGCTTCGAGCCAGACGGGGAAGACCGGTCCTTTCTGCGAGAACTGGCGAATGCCCGCCGCGAGATATGCGGCGAAACCCGAGTGTTCGTTCAAGAGTTGGGCACTCTCATCGTCGAGCTTCGCCTTGTTGTAGGCGGCTTCGAAAATGCTCACCGCTTGAAGACCCTTGGGATCGCGAGACGTGATCAATGTCGTGAACATCGTCATCATCTTATTCCTTTCTCTAGCTGTCCTGATGCCGGGAACCGGCACTCATCAGCTATCTTTGTTCATTGTACACCCAAACACTTGCAATGTCAAGCGTTTGGGGTTTTATGGCTTAAAATAAGGATTTATTCGTATCATTCGATCATATTCGTAGAGATTCGCGTTATTCAATCTCTTTCCAAGAGTCGATTTCGTACCCGCCGCCGGGGCCGGAGGTAAAGGCCGCGTTCATAAGGCCTTGTTCATAAGTGATGACGGCATTGTTGTCGAGAGAGATTGTCTTGGCTGTTATCTGCTTTACTGCCGCGTTATTTGAGAGGTGAATGGTGCCATTGGGAGCATAGAGAATAACGGCGCCCGCATTATTGTCAATCACAATGGCGCTGCCGGTATTATTGGTGGAGAGAAGCATAATATAACTGCCGCTCGTGCCTGAACCGTTCATGGTCGCGCCATTAGAAAGAGTGGCGGTGCCGTCCACAATGATAAGACCGTCATTAGAGCCGTAACCGGAAGAAAGTTTTACCTCCGCATTATTGGACAGGACGATATTGCCCGTTACCCACAGCGTGCCGGTGAGGGTCAGACGCGCGCCGTTCGAGAGATTCAGATTGCCCGCGATTTTTTTGGGACCCAAAGTGTTGCTGGTGCCATCGAAAGTTTGATTGCCTACCGTACCCCCGGTAGCGGCTTCGTCTTTCCAATCGGTAATTTGCTCGTCAGTGATAGGAAAAGCTTCCGGAGAAACGCCTGTTTGGGTCTGGCCACTGACATCTACGCCTGTAATACTGCCTACCGCAAAAGCATCTCCGGCAATGAAAGAGCCGTTCGAACCGGAAATATTCGCATTGGAATACACATTTCCATTTACTCCGGCATTATTGCCTAAGACAAATCCGCCTGCACCAACCTGAATTCCGTAGTGAAACGTGACCCCGATCCCGATAAGAAGATCGGTTTGAAGCTTTCGGACGCGCTCCGCCACCGAGCTTGAGGCGGTCACTCTTTTGCCTTCCGCCGTGGCAGTGGTGATGGTCGTAGCGGTGCTTGACGAGAGCGTCAGGGTTTCTGTCGTGCCGACCGGCTGGCCGGAGATCAGCCGGTAAACCACGTCTTCAATACCCGCTTCCGAAAGAAAGTAGCTCTGGCGGGAAAGCATCAAGTTGCTCACGATTTTTTGCTGCTTCACTATAGGACCAACCAGACCGAAGATGATGGTGATTGAAATAACTAAAAAGAATATGGTCGCAATCATCATCGCTTGCCCCGAGTCCGGTCGAGGGGCTTGCCCCGAATTGTATTTGTTCCTGATCATCTGACGACTGCTGACGAATAAAATGTCTCGATCCGGTAGTGCGTACTGGTGCCGCTTTCAATAGTGATTTCCGCGCGAATACCTTCGATGGTTGAGGTGGCGAACCGGCGGAAAATGAGGTTCGTCACCGTGACGTCCTCCGCGGTGAGCGCTCCGGTATCCACTCCGTTTTCTTTCAGATACAATCGCCCGTCAGACAAATAAAATTCAACATTACCGAGCACAAGCTTGCCCGGATGAACCCCGAATATGCTTGAGGTGGCATTGATACTCTCCGCCCGCCGAACCTCGCGCTCGATTCTCTCGAGAGTTTCGAGCGCCGAATTCTCGATATTTCTCACTGACTTAATTACTCTTTGCGAACGAGTGATTGAAAAGACCACTTCAATGACAATAATCAGCATGAGAGCCAGGATAGATATATAAACAATCATTTCTATAAGAGAAAATCCTTCTTTAGTTCGCATAGAGGTTAGTTAAATAAGTTGAGATGGATTTCGTAGTAGTAGCGCCGTTAACCATCCAAGAGACGGAGGAGGTGATGAGCTTGGTATTGGTATCGAGAGTGCCGCCCGAAGAGACGATATCTCCGTTACTATCGCGATAGACCGCGGAAAGTGTCACCATCCTCTCAAAGTTGTCAATTGAAGTGGTAGTGCTTGTGAGGCCCGCGATATTGGCGCTCCACGAATCATCCCTGAGATATCGCGTCTCCTCAATTCCCTCTTCAAGGAGAAAGGCAGCCTTGACAGAATCTGTATTAGCCAAGGCGACTTTGAGATACAGCGTGTGGACGCCGAGTAGCGTCACGATCGCCGCGAGAATGATGGCTGACGCAATAACCACTTCGACCAGTGTTAATCCTTTATTCATAAGATTAATTTTCTTCAATAAGCCCGGTGCTGTTAATAGTAATCCTTTTGAAGCTCGTTGTAGCGGAGCGCAGATAGACTTCGAACGTGCCCGATTGGCTAGTGGCGCCGGTAAGGCGGTCGAAGACGACATTGGTCGAACCGCCGGCAAGATTTATATTGCGGATACCGACAGACGCGTTTAGCGAAGTTGTGATATTGCTTTGAGTGGAAGTGGCATACGCGAAGCCCTTAAAGAGAACCATTTGATCATCTTGGAGACTTACCCCGTAACGGCTGTCACTGATAGAAGAAAGTGTCATCGAGCGGGCTTCATTTAATACCGAGACGACCAAGGCGGCGCTTTTGTCGAGCGCTTGCCGCGATTCAACTTTCCCGAAGGAGAGTGTGACGATCGTAATGGCGATCCCCATGATTACCACTGCCAAAAGAGTCTCGATGATGGTAAAGCCCTTTTGCATTTTAAATGTAATCAACCAGCGAGTAGGTGGGCGCCAACATCGAGATGGCGAAGAGGCCGACCCCCGCGCCGATAATAATCATCAGGACCGGCTCAATGATGGTGGAGAGGTCTTTGGTCCGCTGGTCCACTTCTTCTTCATAATATTCGGCGGTATTCCTAAGCATTTCGGAAATCTTGCCGGTCTCTTCCCCCACCGCGGCCATCTCGCTTATAAAAGCGGGATAAATATCTTCGTGGCGGGCGAGCACCGCGGAGAGAAGCTCTCCTTTCTGGATGGAATTTCTCGCCTCTTCGAGCGATTCTTTATAGAAGCGGTTCTGGAGCACCCGCGCCGTGACATCGAGAGCGGCCACGATTTCGACCCCGGCCGCCAGGAGCGAGGAGAGCGTCCTCGAGACTCTGGCCACTTGCACCTCTTTGACAATATTGCCGATGACCGGAAGCTTCAAATAGATACGGTCGGTGACAGAGTGTCCGGCGCGGGAATTAAAGAAGATGATAACAAGTAATATGAACGAGACGGCAGCCCCGAGGACAAGGATGGAATTATTGACTAAGAAGGAACTCGTAAATATCAGGACGCGCGTAGAAAGCGGCAATTTAATGCCCAGACCCTGAAAGGTTGCAGTCAATGTCGGCACCATAAAGACCAGGAGCAGAACCGAGATAACGACCATCACGGCGATAATCACCGCCGGATAAATCATCGCCCCGCGCACTTTCTTGGCCAGAAGGTAGCTCTTCTCCATCTGTCCGGCGACGATGCGCAAAGATTGGGAGATGCTTCCGGATTCCTCTCCCGCTTTGACCATGGAGATAAAGAGCGCCGAGAAAACACGCGGGCGCTCGGCTAGCGCCTCCGAGAGAGTCTGGCCGCGGCTCACGTCCGCTTCAAGCTCCGAGAGCAGTTTCCGCAATGGTTCTCTCTTGGTCTGTTTCCCCATCACTTCCAGCGCGCGGGTAACCGAGAGTCCCGCTTCTATCATGGTGCCCAGATTTCTGGCGAAATTTATTTTCTCCTGCGTTTTAATCCTGCCGAAGAGCGCGCTCGGAGAAAACGAGAGCGAAAGAGAGGGTAAGATGCTCTTTACTTCGCGGATAGAGACCACGCTGCCGCCCTCTTCTCGGATTATCGTATAGAGAGCAAGCCGGTCGGCCGCTTCCACCTCCTTCTCATACATCTGCCCGTCCGCCTTCCTCGCCTGATATTTAAAAAGAGCCATATTTTATTCAGAAACCACTCTCAAAACTTCTTCGATAGTGGTGATGCCTTGCACCGCTTTCAGGATGCCGTCTTCGACCATAGTCATCATGCCTTCTTTCTTGGCCTGCTCTTCCAGCTCTGCGGCCGTGGCGCCTTTCATGATAAGCTCTTTGATAGTGGGCGTCACTCTTAACACTTCGTGGATGCCGATGCGGCTTGAGTAGCCGTCTTCGGTATCCTTTCCAGCGACAGGTTTCCAGAAAGGAATCTTGTCCCAGTCTGTCTTGCCGTCAATAATCTTCTCCTTTCTTAAAAGTTCGAGCATCCGGTTGAGCGAGACCACATTGCCTAAAGAATTAAGTTCTTCTTTAGTAAGAAAATGCTTCGTCTTGCCGGCTGCCAGTTTCCTCACCAGTCTTTGCGCGATAACAACATTCAAAGTCGAGACGAGCAGGAAGGGCTCGGCCTTCATATCGAGCAGGCGCGGGATGGCACCGGCAGCGCTGTTCGTATGAAGCGTCGAGAGCACCAAGTGTCCGGTGAGAGCGGCGTTGATGGCAAGGCCGGCGGTCTCATTATCGCGGATTTCCCCCACCATGATGATGTCGGGGTCCTGCCGCACCAAAGTGCGGAGGCCGTTGGCGAAAGTAAGTCCGATATCCGGCCGCACCTGGGTCTGATTGATGCGGTTCATCTGATATTCGACGGGGTCCTCGATGGTTGAGATGTTGACATCCGGCGTATTTAAAATATCGAGACAGGTGTACATCGTGGTGGTCTTGCCGCAGCCAGTCGGCCCGGTGGCCAGAATCATGCCGGTGGTCAGTCGGAGCGCCTTATGGATATCCTCCAGTCCCTGACCGTGAAAGCCGAGACCCTCAAGAGTAAAGCCCGCGGCATTCTCGCGGAGAAGTCGCATGACCGTCTTCTCGCCGTAGTAAGTAGGCAGGGTGGAGACGCGGAAAGAGACTTTCTCCCCTTCGGCATCAATCTTGAAGCGACCGTCCTGCGGCAATCTCTTCTCATCAAGCTTTAAGTTAGAGAGCACTTTGATGCGAGCGGTGATGCCGGCGACGGTATTTCTCGGCAGGATCATGGCATCGCGCAAGAGTCCGTCGATGCGATAGCGGATGAGCACTTGATTCTCTTCCGGCTCGATGTGAATGTCGGAGGCGTCTTGAATAATGGCGTGCTTTAAGAGCGTATCAACAATCCGCACGACGGGAATATCTTCGGCAAGCTTCTTGAGGTCGGCTTCCGGCACATTATCATCCGACTTATCGCTTACCTGCTTGATGCTTGATGCTTGCGACTGGATGATGTCTCCGAATTCGGCCTTGAGCGTTTTCTGATACGAGAGGAGAGCCCACTTCATGCTCTCGTTGTCGGTGAGACGGGGGAGAATTTTCAACCCCACTTTCTTTTTGACGAAATCGATCGCCGTCAGGTCCTCGGTATCGAGCATGGCCACTTCCAGCGTGTCCTTGGTCTTCTTAAAAGCGACGATGTTGTGATTCCGGGCGATCGGCTCGGGGATAAGCGAGAGCACGGAGAAGTCGAGCTTCTGGTTCTTGAGGTCAACGAACGGGATGCCCAAGATATAGGCCTGCATCCGGCGCAGGTCGTCCTCGGTAAGCAGTCCTCTGGTGACCAGAAGCTTGCCGAGGCGCTCGTTCTTCTCTTTGGCGGCATGCTTTATGCCTTCAAGCTCCTTACCGGAGACGAGACCGGAGTCTATGACGAAATTTTCCAGTTGGGCATCGTCAATGTGCATGCTAATATTTTACCACATGAAAAAATTTTTAATTTTAGCGCTACTTGCTCCATTTTTTATTTCCGCTCACGGCGAAGCTAATGAGGAGCATATAATCAGAATGACAAGTGGGGGCTTCGAGCCTAAAGAGCTTACGATTACTCAGGGTGATGTGGTAGTATTCATAAATAACGACGATGTAGACCGTTGGCCGGCTTCAAACTTCCACCCGACTCACGCAATTTACCCGGAGTTTGACCCTCAAAAAGGAGTTGCCCCGGGCGCGTCATGGAAATTCAAGTTTGAGAAAGTGGGCACGTGGAGAATGCATGACCATCTTAGCCCGCATATGACAGGCGCCATAACGGTTGTAGAAGGTGAGAAAGAGGTTTCTGAAGGTCCGACCTTGGAGAACCCGGGGTTCTGGGCCAAACTCAAAGCATTCTTTTCACGACTCTTCGGCAAATCTTAGGATAACTAATTATTCGAGCCTGCTAAGACAGCTTTCTGTCAAAAAAGAATTATTTACCGTCGCGCAAAACTTTCTCAACTCCCTTTGGTTGACGGGCCAGTTATTCATCCTGTCGAAAGCGGCTTCATAACACATGCTCTTTTCCTCATTGCTCCAAACTGAGCAGAAATCGAGAACTTTGGAGAATGGAGGATTATATTTCGCTCCTATGGCTCCGACAACGCCCTCAATACACTCTTTGAGATATTCTGTTTCAACAGAAAGACAAACGTCTCTTATAACTGTATGGTCAGTGCTAAATCCGGAAAGACTTTGCCCCATTCCATCAAAGCAGGCCTTGCGATAGGCCTCTGGTATCTGTCGGCAAAAAGTAGCTACGGCAGGCCAGTCAGCTTTTGTTTTATCCACGATATGCATACTCTGCAAGATATAGCAGGTGTTCAGATATTTATTTTCTAGAATACTGCATGGGTACAGCGGGTCATCAGCTTTAAGATACTTACTGGGATGGTCCGGGTTGGTGGTGCTGGTAGAGTTTTCCATAAACGCTCCGCTGTAACACCAGCGAGCCTTCTCACTTTCTCCCAGCGCGTCACAGAGATTAAGGGCAAGCGGTAACTCTCCGTCAGTCGCGAACATGAAGGCGTGTCCGAGGCCGTGCAGACATTCGAGATAATCCTTCCGTATTTCCGCCTTCTCTTCAAGACAAATGGCGGGTATCATTTCCTTAAGTTTGGCCGTGTCGTCCTCGGTATAAACCGAGAGATTGTTTTCTATAAAATAACCTTCGAGAGTGCCGTGATAAAATCCGGCAAAACAGGCGTGACTCCCCCGCTTGAGAGTTTCGGTAACATCGCCATATTTCTTATAAGCGGCCTGCCCGAGAAAATGGAGCATAACATGGCAATTCTCAAAGATTCCCGGAGTCTCTTGATTTTCTTCAACAAGATTAAAGACCTTGTCTATATTGTCACGCCTTATCCACTCTCCCGCCAAAGATTTGAAGCAAGTATTCTTTCCGGAACTGGAAAGGCAACCGTTGATTGAGGCGAGCAGTTCCCGCTTTTCAACCGCTTCAGACTTAAAAGGAGCCCCAATTACGCTAAAAATAGCGGCCGCTATAAATATTAGCGCCAGAAAACCGAAAATCCTCGGCCGTCTCAGGAAATCTTTCATAAACAAGTTTGTTTCGCCTCTTCTGGAAGTTGATTACAAAGCCTGCCTTCTTCTTCGGCAGAGAGCTTGGCATGTTTGATGTGTCGAACAATCGAATCATAGCATTGAGACTTTACCCCCTGAGGTCTTTGAGCGCAAAACGCCAGAGTGCGAGGAAGTAACTGTAAAGAACCCGAGAGAGGAGCCCCGACTACCCCTTGCGCGCATCTCATGTGTCTCTCGTCTTCCGGCAAGTATGCCGAGCAGAGCTCTGCGGCATAAAAATCCTTGAACAAGTTCGGCGGCACCAGAGCCACAAGATAGGAGGCCCTTATATAGCAGTGGTCGTAGGCGCCTTGACTCGGCGCCGTGGCGCAAAAATCGTACGTCTTCTTTAAATCATAATTGTGAGTTTGGGCAAACACTTCCGGCAAGTCATACCAACATCCGTTAGCCACTTCAGGTTGAGACTCATAACGCTTGCAGCGAGCCAATTGGGTTTCAAACCACTCTAAATTACGCGTGGGCAACTCGGCGATCCCGTGTACTTCCAGATTGGTCCGCATAGAATCCTCCATAAAAATACCTCCGTAACACTGAAATAGAAATTCCCCGGAAAGTCCGTCGCAGGATTTAAAAGCTTCCTCAAGACTGCCGTACGCTTCAATTAGCGCCAGATGCCCGAGGATATGAGCGCAGCTTGTCGAAGACTCGACCGGTACGCTATCCCTGCATATATCGTCAAAAAGACCGGCATTTACCTTAAAATCCGGGTCTTCTCCCGCCCGGACTTCCAAGATACCGTGCATAAATCCTCCTCCGCATCTGGTCGGGTCGAGTTGTTCGGGGCTAAGCTCCCCGATAAGTTTCTTCCACTTGCCGGGTTCTCGCGAAGCCAAGTCATTCATGATGCGATGGGCGAGAACGTGGCAATTTTGATAACTTTGGTATCCGGTATTAATGCTCTGATAAGCCGTGAGAACTTTCTCGATAAAATCCACCCCGTGCTTTTCTCCCGCCGTGGCAAACCCCTTGGCGACACATTTCTCGTGTTCGACCCGATCCCCCGTCACATCTCCGCACGCGTCGGCAATACTTTTGGCTTCCTCTAGAGGCGAGGCGCTGGCAGTGGGCAAATTATAAAAAATAATTCCGGCTCCTATGACCAGAAGCGCCGGCCCAATCTTTTTAAACCGATTTAAATCCGCCATTTAAGCGATATTATAACAGCAAACTTGTATGCGCGTCCTAGCGCGGAGATTGCGCGATTCGTATGCATTCTGTTTTGTCGCTCTCCGACAAATCCTCGCACATCCGCCATTCTTTTCCATAAAGCTGGTTAATCTCTTGAAACACTCCGGCCGCGGCCGCCCGACAATTTATTTCCCCGGTATGATTGGGCATATTCTGGCAAACTAATTTCATTTCTTCTAAATCCGAATTAACGATCGGCGGAGCATTTGTTCCGATACCCCGATAGCACCGGATTTGGTAGCTTAAATCTTTGGCCTGACTGCACAATTCTCCAAGATGTTTAAACATCGGCAGACGCGTCTCTTTCTTCCCCCAATCTTTGAAGTGGAGACTTTGCCACCACTGGGGTTGTTCGTAATAACACGCATTTTTATATTGAGTTTCCACCCTTGAGCAAGGATAGTGCCGCCCTAGAGTCGCATCCAGCGGGCGGGGCGCGCTCTCATCCCCCAAAATAGTGCGGAGATTGTATTCCATGAATGCCCCTCCGAAACAGCCCCCCACTTCCGGCTGCGCTCTAAGCTCTCCGCATACTTCAAGCGCCTGAGCCAAATTTTCATAGTCATACCCGAGACTTGCGAGAACTCCGTGCCCTATACCGTGCTGGCATCCCAAGGCGACACTCTCATATTTCTCCAGACAATTTTCGTTTAAAGAAGACGCCACCGAAAGCCCATGTTCTTGAACAGCCCAGCCGATAAATTCATGGTAACAACCGAAGTTAAAATTTCTATCGCAAACAGTAATCCCGGGCAAACCTGCGGCTTTATATAACGCGTTGCCGAATATATGGGCTTGAGTATGCTGTTCGCCAATGGAAATACCGGCGTATTTGGCTAAAAATTCTTCATAGGCGCTGTCTGCCCCTATTTCCTCAATACGATCCCGCCAATACTTTTCATCAGTTTTTTCGGCAGTAGATACATTCGCGGGTTTGATTAACCAAGTAACTGAAAGGATGCCCAAAATGCCAATGACAACAAGTACGATGATCGCCGTGTTTCGCAAAACTGTTTAAGAAGATATAGAGTTATTCAGCAATCAAAACCATTCCTACCGGATTTTCACTTAATTCACATCCATAACCGTATATGTGGAGAGGTTCTCCAAAACTAAGAGTGAGGGAGGCATTGCCATTCGCCGGCACAACCACTGAATGAGTGGCGTCGAATATTATGGTATGGGCAATGGAGTCGTAATTTTTAAAGTTAAGACTCTTCCCTTTCGCGATTTTCACCGCCGCGGGAGAAGTGCGGCATTCTGCCCCGACGACCACGGAATCCGTCGCGACCGCGATTTTATGCACCGCTTCAGCGTGGGCAAAAATGGCTTGCTCTGAAGCGGCGGATTTAGGCGCGTTGAGAGCCGCCCTTTCATCTCCCGTAAGCGGCGAGAAGTTGAAAGATTCCTCTGAAGTATTTTCATTTACTGGAGTTTGGGTATTGGAGACCTCTTTCTCTACCAATAAGTAAATTCCGACGATTACAAGCAAGCCTATAATGAGCAGAGCTCCTTTAAATGATTTCGAATTTGAATTCATGTATTTTATGATACTACTTACAATTTTTCTTGCAACAAACTATCCACACAAATACCCTAAAACTCCTCGAAGTCGGGGTTGAAGTTCACTTGGGCCGTGGCGGGAACAACGCAGTTTGCCTGCAAGTCGTCGCTGTCAGTGACTTGGACCGTTGCGGTCTTCTGCCCTATTGTTGTGTATGTCTTGGAATAGGGGTTTGTTGATGGAGCGGGATTTGTCGGAATGTTCGTACCGGACCATCTGTAGGTGTAAGGCGCGATGCCGCCGGTGATATCCCCCCGCCATGTTACGCTTTGGCCCACAAGAATAGTAGACGGGTTTGCCGAACAAGAGACGGTAATGGGACTGCCGTTAATTATCAGATTGAAACTGGTCTGCTTGTTTAAGGGCTGGCCGGTAACGGTAATTGGATGCGTACCCACCGGCGCGCTTGAAGTTACGGTGAAAGTGATGGTTGAGCTACAAGTCGGATTACATGGATTTGAGCTAACCGAGTAAGAAACTCCTGAAGGGGTTCCAGAAACCGAGATGGTTACTGGCTGGGTGGTTCCTCCAGAAATAGTGCGCGTGACAGTATTCTGAGTAAACGCATTGCCGGAAACCTTTGTCACGCTTGAATTTCCGGAGTTAGAGAGTGAGTAGTCTAAAGGATAGGACGGGTAACTTGGGTAGTTGGGGTAACTCGGATAACTGGGGTAAGAGGGATATGAAGGGTAGCTTGGATATGATGGGTAGCTTGGGTAAGAGGGGTAACTCGGATAACTGGGGTATGATGGGTAGCTTGGATATGATGGGTAGCTTGGGTAAGAGGGGTAACTCGGATAACTGGGGTATGATGGGTAGCTTGGATAACTGGGGTAAGAGGGGTAATTTGGATAACTAGGGTAGGAGGGATACGACGGATAGCTGGGGTAATCTGGATAAGATGGGTAGTCTGGATAGTCTGGATAGTCTGGATAGTCTGGATAGTCTGGATAGTCTGGATAAGAAGGAGATGGCTCTGGTGGTTCTGGCGGTTTGCAAGCACAAGGGTCTTCGCATGCTGCACTTGCGGATTGCACTCCAAGAAAACCGTAGGAAATTAGGCTAATAGTGAATATAAAGAGAAAGAAAAATATTTTCCTATTCATTTATATTGCTTTTGGCGCTTCAAATTTGTCATTGGCTAAGAGTACGAACACCTTCATAAGCCAGCCATTAAAGAGAGTTCTCTTGGCATTCTTGTCATCAGCTACAGTATCTTCTACGAAGCCGTAATCGCTATTAAATATAGAATGTTCTGGCGTATCCCATAGCTTGTTCATAACGGCTTGCAATACCAAGTGAGCTTTGTCTCTGTATGTTTGTTTATCTTCAACTACATTAGCTAGACCCAGTAAGCCGTCAGCCGCCTTGACGAGATAAATTATCGACGCTGAATCTTCGAACTTCTCGAGTTTTGTTCTCTCTGCCATGTCGTAATGGTCGAAAAATGTTTCCGAGGCCTGCAGATATCTGGCGTCGTTGGTAATCTTGTAGGCTGGCAAATATATAGACCAGATAACTTGGAAAGTTCTGTTTGGATTCTCTATGGGTTTGATGAGCTCTGCGTCAGCTACGGCCACTAACCTATTCTTGAAACGAACATCTCCCGTAAATTTGTATAGAGAAGCGAGTTTGTGCCCGACATTGCCGATTACTAAGTCCTCTGTAGACATGGTTAAGAATTTCTCCGAAGGCGGAAGCATGCCACGAGTCAAATATTTTTCCTCTCCCGTCTCTTCATAATATTTAACAAGTGGGAAATAGTTCCATTCACAGACGTTCGCGTCAGCGTCGCAATGATCCAGCACCCAATTAATCGCCCGATCCGCCTTAACTCTATAAGATTGGTCGCCAGTGGCTTCCGCTAAAATGAAAAAGGAATAAATCGCCTGCCCAACATGAGGCTGTTCTGGCGTCAGTTCAAAGGGAACACACCCGCCGGCGGCCGACACGCTACAGGTATATCCACCCAGCATTCTTCCATCAGATTGAAAAGTCTTATCCAGAAAAGTTGCGATTTTCAGAGCCACTTCCAAGCCGCTGATTTCGGACGGCGATTTTGTTTTCGTTAAGAAATACCCCGCGGCTAAAAGCGCGAGAAGTAAAATAAGCAAAATCCAGAGAAATGATTTCTTTCTCTTGGGCGCGGGGGCTTGCGGCGAAGCAGTCGAAAGATTCTCTGGAGGCATGCTTAAAGTGTAAAGCAAAAAGAAATCTTCGCAAACTTCTTATCCACAAAAAAACCGGCCTCACAAGGAGGCCGGCTCATACTGGTACCCGACTCAGGGCCACCTTCCGTGAGAATCTCACGCCATGTGCGATCGTCATTGAAAGCCACGGGAGCGGTAAGCTTCAAAGTCTGCATAGAAATCAACTACCGAAATGCCAAACACTGACTGGAACGCTGCTCGCCAAGCCGCATCTGAATTGATGCCGCGAGCTAAGTTGGAACCCAGTGTCCGCCAATACTCAAGGATTGCGGACCTTCCTCTGCGACTCACGAGCAGGTCCGTTGCGAAGTGCCCCAAACAGTAAGGTGCCCTTCCGAAGGGGTGAGTGAACCCATCATTGCTGCCGTAGGTTTCGAGCTCAGCGAGCGTGAAGTTGAGACTCCGCGCTTCGTCACGGAGGAATTGATGATGCGCCTCAATGCTTCGGACACCGTGAACGGTGGCATACTCGGCTCCGCCTTCAATCATCCAGACCGGTCCGATAAATCCGTTGGTGAATCCTCTCTGCATCGCGTGATGCATCGTGTGAATCAGCGCCCCAATCCGAGTCTCGGGGTTGAAGGCATGAAACGCATTTGCGACCCAGACCATCAGGACGTTTGGCGCTGTCGCCTCGAACCCAGACTCAAGTGACCGACGCGAATCGAGTGGAGGCGAACATCTACATGCTTCGACATAGGCGGCGAGAACGCTGTCAATCGTCGAATAGGCAAATACCGAAATCGAGCTTCCGCCCCAGAAGCCTTCCGACAACGAGAAAGCAAGATCTATGTCTCCTCGGTCGGAAGCCGTAATATCACTTCCATAGTGCACGCCAGGTTGCATCGCTGGCGTGGGCAATGGAGCTGGCCCCGGGTTCGGGCCCGGCTCGACCGGACTCGGACTGGTGGGAGAAGTCGTCCCCCCACAGGCGCTGGAGAATACCAGCGCCAGCATCGCGACGATAAAACCGAAGCGAACTTTGCGCATGACATCCTCCTTTGGTCCGCCGAAGCTCGCGAGAGCGAAGGCGACCTTTCAGAAAAGTATGTGAGGAACAGAAAGAACGCTATTCTAAAGCTATTGTACCATATATAATAGGCAAATGCAAAAAAGTATCATCTCTTGGAACGTCAATGGCCTGCGGGCGGTGCATAAGAAGGGCAATTTGGCGGAAGTGTTCCATATGAAACCTGATATTCTCTGCCTGCAGGAGACCAAATCTACCCCAGACCAGCTCCCCCCAGAGCTAACCGCTCCAGAGGGTTACCATACTTACTTCCACTTCCCCAACCAAAAAAAGGGCTACAGCGGTGTAGCCATATATTCTAAGGAAAAGCCACTAAATGTTTCACGTGATATAGGGATAAAGGATATGGACCAAGAAGGCCGGCTTATAATGGCAGAATATAAAGACTTTATACTGATAAACGCCTATTTCCCCAACGGAGGCGGGGCTCCAGAGCGTCTTCGCTACAAGCTGGACTTCTTTGACCACTTTCTAGATTTCATAAATAAGTTACACAAGAAACATAAAAATATCATCTTCTGCGGCGACTTGAATGTCGCCCATAAGCCAATCGACCTTGCCAGACCCAGAGAGAATGAGACTCACATCGGCTTCCTCCCCATAGAACGCGCTTGGGTGGATAAAGTTACTCGCCCCGCCAAAGGCGGGGTAAACTGGGTAGACCTCTTCCGCCACTTTTACCCTGACAAGGCGGAAGCTTATACGTATTGGGACATGAAAAGCTTTGCCAGAGAGAGAAATGTGGGTTGGAGAATAGATTACTTCTTCTCCTCTCGAGAAATGGCCAGAAAGGTAAAAAATATTGAAATTCTTAGCGATATTTATGGTTCAGACCATTGTCCTTTAGAACTTGTCCTTTAGAGCTCGCCTCCTCGCCCCTTGGCGCGAGGCGCTTTACGGGGTTATCCACAGTTTAACCTTGGCGTAATGTCCTTTATAAGTTAGGATGGATTCAGGCGCCAAAAATACTTCCGGTCCTCTGGCTGGATGTAAAATCTGGCTTTAGTACACGGAAGATTTCCGTTATATGAACCGGAAGAGTTTTCTGGTTCAAGGGAGCTTGCGGACAGAATCACGGATCCTCGCTTATTATTTATTTTTGGTCTCGTGGATTCCAAGTCCCTACCCTGTTACTGGGATGCTCTTCCTTCGCAAAACTGCCTGTAAGACCCTCTTGCAGGTGGTTTTTATTTACAAAGTGGGGATAACTTTGTGGAGTATGTGCATAAAAGACATATCATTAAGAGACATCCCGCTATAGCGGGACTAAATGTCCTTAGAAGTTTCATATGAAACTCAAGAGAGAAATAGGAAATATAGGGGAAAATATTGCCTGTATGTTTCTTGAGAAACATGGGTTTGAGATTATTGAGAGGAATTATCTGCGGAAGTGGGGCGAACTGGATATTGTGGCTAAAAAGGACGGGGTAATACGATTTATAGAGGTAAAAAGTGTTACACATGCAACCACAGAGGTTAAACCTATGGGTAATTATAGACCGGAAGAGAATATGCATCCGTGGAAGCTCAAGAGGTTGGGAAGAATCATCCAGACTTATTTGTTACACAAGAAACTTAATTGCGACTGGCAGTTAGACCTCATCACCGTCCGCATGGACATGTCCACCCGCAAAGCCAAAGTAGAGCTTATAGAAAATATTGTGATTTAGAGGTGTATTCTTTTGATGAAAAGTTCGTCTTACTTTTATGTACTCATAGTGCTATAATGAAAAAATGAAGAAAACTAGAGTTTTTACAGCGATATATAAGAAAGTTACTGGCGGTTATTCCGCTTGGATTGAAGAAATGCCGAATATCATTTCAGAAGGCAAGACTCGCAAGGAAGCAGAGCGAAATATTAAGGACGCCCTCTCTCTTATGCTCGAGACAAATTTCATCATGTCGATGAAAGATGCTACCGGGAAAGTAGAGCGCTCCAATATCAAGGTGGCTGCATGAATAGGGCCAAATTAGTTTTACACTTACTCAGGCATGAATGTATTCTTCTGCGCGAAGGCTCAAAACATTCAATTTACAAAAATCTTATCACTGGATCGCAAACTACCGTGCCACGAAAATCTAAACTCCTCTTATTTACCGCAAAAGGAATATGTAAACAATTAGGTGTTCCTTGGTCTCCTAAATAAGTGCGGGATGGGGGAATCGGACTCCCGACTACAGTTTGGAAAACTGTCGTTTTGCCACTAAACTAATCCCGCTTTCGGGCTGCCGGGAATTGAACCCGGGCCTTACCCACCCCATGGGCAAATACTACCGCTATACTACAGCCCGGCTGATTTATTTCGGGGCGCCGAGAATCGAACTCGAACCTTATGCTCCCAAAGCACATATACTACCACTATACTACGCCCCGTTCGGAGTGCCGAGAATCGAACTCGGGTCTCACGCACCCGAAGCGTGTATACTACCGCTGTACTACACTCCGTAAAGCCTTACTCTAGCATTTCAGCCACCTTTAAGCTAACATTTTCTTACTTGCCCACGCTACGCCAAAGGCTTCGGCGAGGCGAGCGGGTATGGTTCAGTGGTAGAACAATTGGTTGCCAATCAATTGACGGGAGTTCGATTCTCCCTACCCGCACTCTGGTAGAATAAATCGATGCTCCCGTGGTGAAATGGATATCACGACGCGCTTCGGACGCGTTATTGCGGGTTCGAGTCCTGCCGGGAGCACCACATAGGAAATTGCAAGTTTGAATGGTTCGCCTCGCTTCGCTCGGCGACTAATTTGTATTCAATTTTGGGGGCAAAAACGAATTGGCGGTTTCGCAAAATATGGTTCGAGCCGATGTTTTTCAGAAATGTTGGCAATTCGGAAAGATTATCTGTCTGAACGAGATTCGCGGCTTGATTTAAGGATTTTACGAACTCACGAGCCGGTTCGAGCCAAGACAACCCTTTTGTCTCGAAGTCGGTGATTTTCTCACTTAACGACATTTTTTGAGAAAGCAAACTTTGTTTTTTGGCTGCGTATTCTTCTGTGGATAAAGCGTCTGCCAAATAGACATCGAGGAGTTTTGTAAGTTTCATTTCCACGTTCGCCAGTTGTTCTTTCAAAACGCAAACTTCGGCTTGTGCGCTCTCTATCGCTTTATCCTGTTCGTTATCCAACTCCGCCAAAACTTTCTCGGTGTCTTGGCTCGACAAAGAAACTTTTTGAAGAAAACTTTTGATTTGTTCGGTTAGTGCTTCCTCTCGCAAGTAATGCTTTTCTTGGCAAAGACCTTTTTTCTTGGTGCAACGATAATAGTTATGCCCTTTCTGACGCTCTCCGGTAATTGAGCAACCGCACGAGGCACATTTGAGTAAGCCAAGAAAAGCAAAATGATGCTTCCTCACTTCTTGTACTTTTCCCCGCTTCGCCATCACTTCTTGGCATTTATCAAAAAGTTTCTTTGAGATTAACGGCTCGTGCTTTCCCTCAAAAATTTCCCCCTTCCATTTCATAAGGCCGAGATAGAAAATATTTTGTAGATTCTTTTGGATATTGGCGATAACGAGCGGCTTGCCAAGATTACCAACCAAACCATTCTTTTTGCACCAATTTGCGAGAGAATGAAGTGTGTGTTCTCCGGTGGCGTAAAGTTCAAACATTTTTATCACCTTCGGAGCTTTGGTGGGGTCAATATCTATGCCACGAGTTTTCGGGTTATTGGTGTAGCCCACCGGAGCCCAGCCGGGCCATACACCATTCCTGATTTTTTGCCTTAGTCCTCGCTTCACATTCTCTCGCAAATTATCTACAAAATATTTACTTTGCCCGAAAGCGATATTCAACATGAACAAACCCTGTGGCGTGGGTTCAAACCAAAAAGTGGGAAATTTGAGGGACTTAATCAAGCCGCGATCTACAAAATGAATAATTTTTCCGCCGTCCACAGAATTACGGGCAAGGCGGTCGGGGTGCCAAGAAATTATCCCGTCTGCTTTTCCGGATTCGAGAATTGCCAACATTTCTGCGAATTTAATTCGCCCGGGTTCTTTTGCGGTTTTGGCTTCCTGAAAGGAAGCGACAATTTCAAGTTTTTCTTTGGCGGCATACTCTTGCAACTCTACGAGTTGCG
>CAYFFP010000007.1:0-32766 GCA_964342515.1 uncultured Candidatus Saccharibacteria bacterium | reverse complement strand
CGACGGGGCCACTGGCTTTGTTGCATGTTCAATCCGGCACTAATGCGGGCACTGTTACTAATAGTCAATTTGTGGTCGGCAGTTCTGCTCGTGGTGGAATGACAATATTAAGCGGGGATAATCAAATTGGAAATATAAATTTTGCTTCTGCTACGGATAATGACATTGGCACTATTGAATATGCTCATGGTTCTCTTGGCAATTATATGACGTTCAGGACGAATAATGCGGAACGGGTCAGGATAGATAGCTCCGGCAACGTCGGCATCGGGACGACGGGGCCGGGGTATGGATTATCGGTTAGGAAAACCGGTGCAGGAGTTCAAAAAGTAATTTCGATGGAGAACATTCAAGCCGCAGCTTCTACGGTTGGGATGGACTTTGCAGCCTTAGGTCATACTGACGCACGGGATATGGGTGCCATTAGATGGGGATGGGCCGATACAGGGGGGGATAATGCCTTCTTAGCTTTTAGGGTTCGCGATGCAGGTAATACTGTGCAAGAGTATATGCGGATCAGATGGGACGGCAACGTCGGCATCGGGACGACCAGTCCCATCGCTAACCTCGACATCTTCAAAGCTTCTGGCGATGCAGCCACCAGCTTCACCGCTTCCTCAACTGCTGGAGTGCAAATGGCATGGACTATGGGTGTGGATTTATCAGACAGTGGTAAGTTCAAGATTGCTTCCTCAACACTCTTAGGTCTGAACGATAGGTTTGTGATTGATGGAAATGGCAACGTCGGCATCGGGACGACCACGCCGAACAATCTCCTTGATATCTACTCCACCACCAAGTCTGCCATTGGCTTCTCTGGCGCTTCCGGCCCTACCAACAAATGGACTATCGGCATGGACGTATCGAACGGCGGTAGGTTCTCCATCGCTTCTTCCACGGCTCTCGGCACTACGGATAGATTGGTCATAGATGGAAACGGCAACGTCGGCATCGGGACGACGAATCCCGGGCAACAACTAACCGTCACCGGGAGCGTTGGGTTCCAAGGTCTTGGCACTGGGGCTGGGTCAGGGACTATCTGTTACACTTCTCCCACCGGCCTTCTCTCCACCTCCACCACCGGCTGCACCGGCTCCTCTCTCCGTTTCAAGGATAATGTAAAAGACCTCTCTTACGGCTTGGCGGATTTGATGAAAATCAGGGCCGTGTCATTTGATTACAAGCCGGAGATGTTCATCCCCGGCCATCAGATAGGATTTATCGCCGAAGAACTTATAAAGGTGGTGCCGGAAGTGGTCGGCTCCGACTCAAACGGCCTTCCGTCCAACGTGGACTACGGGCGGCTGACCTCTCTTGTGGTAAGAGCGGTGCAGGAGCTTAACGACAAGCTGGATGTTATTTTGGCTAAAATAGAGGGTATTCTGGCTTGGTTTGTGGACGGCAAGTTTATGGTCAGAAACGATATCTGCGTGGACGACGTCTGCGTGACCAAGGAGCAGTTCAAGCAGATGCTTCTAAACAGCGGCGTTGGAGCGACGCAGGTAGCCGGCTCGGTCACGATAACGGAGAATATGGAACAACCGCCGACAATAGAAGAAAAAACTGCCATTACTACTGACCTCACCCAACCCTTTCCTGATTCAGGAGAGGGTGGCGATGGTACGGCCGAGCTCCAGCCTTCGCCAGAAGCTTTGGCGGACACAGCGGGTGAGGTAAGTACAAAGCCGGTGCTTGAACAAGAACCACCACCCCCACCTGCTGAAGAACTGGCGCCAGCAGAATAAATTTATGTCAAAATTCATCTCACGGATAGCGACAGAGTATCCAAAAATCGAAGAAACTCGTGATATTTTGACAAGTCAAATTCGTGATATGAAAGAAATTGAATCATTAGCCGTTATGATGGTATAATGCAAGTATGAGCAAGATGATGATTTCCAAAAATGAATACAAATCACTAACTCTTCAGGCTAGGGCTTATAGAAAGCTAGCCTCCGTTCTCGCCTCACAAATCCTCGAAGAACCGGTTTCCGAGATAGTCTCGAGTTTTAAAGCCACAGGCAAATACTCCAAGGCGTTTCTGTCAGACCTTGAAGATGGTCTCAAGGATTTGCGAAAATCACGGGTATGAATGCAGCCTATGTGTTCCGGGTTACCAATCACTATAAAAAATAAAACAAGAACGGCACCCATATAGGATGCCGTTCACGTTTAGTACACATAATATAGACGAACCAAGGGTAAAAGTCAAACAAGCCATGGAGTGGTTAAATAAAATCAAGGAGTTTCTGGACGATCCGTCCCAAGAGCCTCCACAGGAAGCGGCTCAACGCGAAAGTCAACTTCAGCACGGGGACGTCGGGACTTCGCGTGTTGCCGAAGTTTGCCCCTATTGCCTAAAGAAAAACTTTGTTAAGCGTGGCACTCGCCGAAATCGCCACCAGATAGTCCAGCTTTATCTCTGCCGCAATACTGAATGCGGCCGGACTTTCACGGCGCAGGATGTCAAAGGCAAACACTTTCCCTTGAATGTGGTCATTGAAGGCATGAGCTATTACAACCTCGGCTGCACCTTCGAGGAATCGTGCGCTATTTTAAAAAAGAAATTTGGGGTCGCTCCAGAGCCCGCGACACTTTCCGAATGGATAGAAGAATACAAAGAGCTATGCAGGTATGAGCGCCTGCGGCCGTACGCTACTAAGATGTACGCGCCGAAAGACATGGTCGAAGTGGTGACCATGGCTCACCGCCAGCTCTATCGCTTCCGCTACCACCGGGCCAAGGTGCGCTTGATGCTAGAAGAATTTAAGAACAGGAATCTCTTTCCGCTGAAAGATTACCTTGATGCTGTTTCGTCGGAAACACCTCATCAGTATTTCCAAGACGGGGAGCGTATGAGCGAGATCCGCAGCAAGTTCGACAAAGCCGGCATGATAGTACGGGGTAAGTTTAATTACGCCAACCGCTTGGCCGGGTTCGTCTTGCAGTCAGTGGCGGAGAATAAGCAAAGGCATGAAGAGCTACAAAGATTTATGCTCGCCAATGACTCTTGCACGGTGGCCACCGAAGTGCCGGTCTACATCAGACGTGAGGATATTGAGCATTTTGAAAATGTTTTGAAGTTTAAAGTCTGTGAAGATGGCCTCTTAGAATTGAAGGGGCAGAAATCTCCGGTGAAAATGCCGAGATTATTGACGGGGCACATAGATCTCGTCCAGATTAGAAACGGTTCCGTGCATATCCTCGACTACAAGCCGAACGCCAGTAAGGAGAAACCGATCGAACAGCTGACCTGGTATGCGCTGGCGCTCTCGCGCTTGACGGGCTTGCGCCTCTATAACTTCGTCTGTGGGTGGTTCGACGAGAAGGAATATTTTCAGTTCTATCCTTTGCATGTGGTAAAGAAATTGCAGCGTCCCGGTGCTGATATTGCCAAAGGCGTTAAGCCGAGGAGGCGTTATGTCCGTTTTAAGGACGGAACCAAGGTAGAAGTGCCGCAGGAGAATAAAGTGATTATTAGCCATTCAAACAGATGACATATTACAAAAAACCATTTACGCCGAAAAAGCCCGTGCGTACTTTCCGTGATTTGGAAATTTATCAGACGACGCTTCAATGCTCGGTCATTGTGGTTAAAAATTTTCGACCTAAGCTGGTATCGCTGAAGTATCCCTTCTTGGAGGGGATGGTAAATTGCGCCATGTCGGTGCCGCTCCTGATCGCCGAGGCGCACTCGCTCCGCTTCGCAGATTTTGCTCTCGGCGTGGGTTACTTGGAGAAAGCCATGTCGGCCAATAATAAAATGGTGGTTTATCTGGAACACGCCAAGGCCATGTATGGCAGTAAAGTTGACGCGGACCTGATTGATGAGATTATCGCTCGATATGCCGAGAGCCGAACCAAAAGTTTCCATTTGGAAAAATCTTGGAAAAGATTCCGTACTGAATACGGCGACGCTAACAGTGGTAAAGGGAAGGGGGATTTTAAATACTGAACCACGAGGCCTTGCCTTGTGGGGGAGGGTAGAATGATGAATGTGCTAAAATAACTTTATGGAAACGAGGATTATGAAAGACAAGATAACTCTGGATGAGCTAAAGGCCTTGGCCCACGAGCAATTTGGAAATATTATTAAGGCTGTTGTGGATGTAGAACAGGGGATACTAGGTGTTGGTGGCGAACTTCATGTAGATATCCAGTCGCTTCTGATAGAAAAAGAAAATTCTGAAGGACAGAACACTTGGGGCATAAACTTATATTTAGAAAAAACAGGAGAAGATTTTATTGAATTCGATTCGATGATCAATCTCAAACCTATGCTTGGGAATAAGTCACGTAGTGTGGAAAATACAGATATCCAGAACAAAATCCGAGAGATTATAAATAAATTAGTAAATTAGCATGGCCGGAGTATCTAAAGAAAAGTGGTGGACGCTCTCTCTAGCAGAACAACTGGGGAATATTGGGAGTGAAGTAGGCCGAGCCGCTAAATGGCAAGGTAAGTTCAAAATTTCTTCCTCAACACTCTTAGGTCTGAACGATAGGTTTGTGATAGATGGAAATGGCAACGTCGGCATCGGGACAACGGGGCCGAATTATAAATTAGATGTAAATGGCAGTTTGAACGCAAGCACGGTTGCAATCCAAAGTTCCGGCGCAAATCAACTCCAGATTCACTATGATCCGACTCATGCGGCTGGTGGCGTTCTTCAGTTCACCGCGCCAGCAGCCGGTGCCGATGCCAATATTAGCACTACCTATTGGGGAGCTGGAACCAATGAACCGAGCGGTATTTTAATTAAAACCGCTAGTGGGGGTAATCAATTGTATCTTAAAAAAGACGGCAACATCGGCATCGGGACGACGGGGCCGAGCGGCCTTCTGCATCTTTCGGGGGCAGATTGGTCAAGTTATTGGGATAGACCTGGAGCTTATGCAAGTGGCCCTGATTTTATTATGAGAAAATCACGAGGCACAATTGCTTCTCCAGGCGCAGTCGTAGCAAATGATGAAACATTTAGTTTACGGTCATTTGGGTACAATAACGCAGCATTTAGGGAAGGCGCTCAAATCAAAGGAATTGTGGAGGCGGTGGGGGCAACGAGTATCTCAAGCGGATTATCTTTTTACACAGGGGACAATGTCGGTGCTGTAACGGAAAAGGTTAGGATAGATAAATCCGGCAACGTCGGCATCGGGACGACGGGGCCGAGCAATCCCCTTCACGTTGTCGGAGCCGGAAGGTTCACCGCAAACGTTGCAATTGGAGGCGCAGTGGAAACTCCTATCGCTTTCGACGTCACCGGAAGCATTACTACATCCGCCGACCAGACAGGTGCTAGAATTTACCCGACATTTAGCAGTGCCTCCACTGGTAGCGGCACCGGGCTTATTTCCCGCGTCGCAACTGCTGCCGCTGTCTACACAATGGGAAATGCATATTCAATTTTTGTACAGACACCCGCTCTCGGCGCAGGCTCTGCCATCACTAACAATTATGGCGTCTATATCGGCAACCAAAAACCGACAGGGGTAACAAACGGCTACGGTATTTATCAGGACACTTCCACCAACTTAAACTATTTCGCTGGCAACGTCGGCATCGGGACGACCACGCCGAACAATCTCCTTGATATCTACTCCACCACCAAGTCTGCCATTGGCTTCTCTGGCGCTTCCGGCCCTACCAACAAATGGACTATCGGCATGGACGTATCGAACGGCGGTAGGTTCTCCATCGCTTCTTCCACGGCTCTCGGCACTACGGATAGATTGGTCATAGATGGAAACGGCAACGTCGGCATCGGGACGACGGGGCCGAATTATAAATTAGAAGTCAATGGTACAAGTGGTTTTACCGGCAATATGGTATTCACTACTGACAATACCTATGACATCGGAGCTTCTGGAGCTACTCGTCCGAGGACGGGGTACTTTGGGACTTCTTTAGTTACTGGTCTAGTGACCGCTCCAGCTGGTATTAACTTAAGTTTACGTGCTCCCGCTTCACAGAACGCCTATATCGGCGGTAACAACCTTGACCAATTTCTTGCAAATGGGTCGTCCTTTTCACCTGCGGCAGACAATGCTGCGACAGGTGATTTAGGTGGTAATGGTAATCGTTTCAGAAATGGCTACTTTGGAACATCAATTCAAGACCCATTGTTATTTGGTGGGACTGCCGTCGGTTCATCCTTAGAACTAAAGTCAACATCTGGCGTAGGCACTACCGACTTTATTAAATTCACAGTCGGCAACAATGGGGGGACAGAAGCCATGAGAATTATTAATTCCGGCAACGTCGGCATCGGGACGACGGTGCCAGAAGAAAAATTGCACGTATCTGGTGGGGATATTCTGTTGAGCAATACCAGAGCTGTTAAAATTGAAAATACAAGCGGCGGTAATATTTCCGTCCTATCCATGACCGCTGGGAATAATGTAATTCTTAACGCGGGACAGAGTGGCGCTACGATTATTGATGCTGCCGCAGCCGACAGTATTATCTTCCAAGACGGCGGGGTTGAGAATATGAGGATTATCGGTAGTGGCAACGTCGGCATCGGGACGACCAGTCCCATCGCTAACCTCGACATCTTCAAAGCTTCTGGCGATGCAGCCACCAGCTTCACCGCTTCCTCAACTGCTGGAGTGCAAATGGCATGGACTATGGGTGTGGATTTATCAGACAGTGGTAAGTTCAAGATTGCTTCCTCAACACTCTTAGGTCTGAACGATAGGTTTGTGATTGATGGAAATGGCAACGTCGGCATCGGGACGACGGGACCGGGGGCGAAGCTAGATGTTTCTGCTACCAATGCGGTGACCGCGGCCACCCAATCGGTATTTATTAGATCAAGTAATTCTCAAGCAATTGATTTAGGCGGAGGTATCGGTTTTGGCGGAATTTATACAGGGACTTCGGAAATCCAGTGGGCTAATATTGCCGGTCGTAAGGAAAATGGAACTGACAATAATTACTCAGGTTATTTACAATTTGCCACTCGCGCGAATGGTGGTGACAACACGGAAAAAATGAGAATCACAAGCACCGGCAACGTCGGCATCGGGACGACTACGCCATGGGTCACTCTTGCCGTCGCGGGGAGAGTCGCTCTTCCTAATCTTTCCAACAACGGCACCGGCTACTACGCCTGTATAAACACTGCCGGCGGAGGAGCGGAAATGGCGACTTCCACTACCGCCTGCGGAGCCTCTTCCATCAAATACAAGGAAAATGTTGCCGACCTTTCCTACGGCCTCGAGCAAGTGCTGAAACTCCGCCCCGTTTCCTTCGACTGGAAGAAAGACTTCATGCCCCAAGGCACTCGCCAGATCGGCTTCATTGCCGAGGAGGTGGAAAAAATTGTTCCCGAAATTATCGGTTATGACAGAAACGGGGCAGTCATGAACTTAGATTACGCCAAACTCACTTCGCTCATTGTGAATGCGGTACAGGAGATTGCTGACATCACCGGCACATTTAAGGATAGACTCATCGCTTGGCTTGGTAACGCGGCTAACGGCATTACGAAGCTCTTCGCCAAGGAGGTGCATACCGATACACTCTGCGTCAAGAAGTCCGATAATTCTGAAGTCTGCGTCACCGGCGACCAGCTCTCGCAGCTTCTGGCGGGAAGTGGCGGAAGTTATACGGTGACGAGTACGATGAATCCTTCGACAAGCTTAGGATCTCCGGCTCCTACGGAGTCTTCGACAAGCACTGCTACTACAACTGCAAGTCCGGTGGTACAACCTACCGCTACAACCACTACCGAAGTGGTAGCAGAGCCAACCGCGACCTCAACACCAACTAGCGCACCCGCACCCGCACCCGCACCTACTAGTGAGCCTACACCAGAACCCACACCGGTAGCGGCGGCGCCGAGCGAGAGCACCCCTAACCCATAGGACTGATATGATAGAGGAAGAAAAACTGATAGGACCACACGGTGGATACAGGAACTTACTCTCCTTCCAAACTGCTACGCTTATCTATGATCTGACGGTAGAATTCTCTAGAACTTATATGACCTATAAGACCAATATGTCTCCTCGAACCGTGGATCAGATGATCCAAGCCGCGCGAAGTGGCAGGCAGAACATTGCCGAAGGTTCGCAAGCTTCCGGCACTTCCAAAAAGACCGAGCTCAAGCTTATGAACGTAGCACGGGCAAGTCTGGCGGAGCTACTCTTGGACTACGAAGACTTCTTAAGACAGCGGAACTTGCCCTTATGGGGCAAGAACCAAGCCAGAGCGCAAGAAATTCGCGCACTGGCTTATAAGTCCAATAGGTCCAATGAGACCTATAAGACGTATATGAAAGAACCGGGAAGTGCCGCGAACACTCTAATCTGTCTCATTCACCAAGCGAATTATCTTTTAGACAGACAGATCGTCGCACTAGAAAAAGTTTTCCTCGAAGAGGGAGGATTTACGGAGAGGATGTATAGGATAAGGAAGAGGGCCCAATAGAACCAATAAAACCTATACAACAAATATGACTTATGATATAATACTCTCCGGTATCGGATAGTTGCTGTTGCCCGCCGTCGCTAAAGCTAAGGCGGGTGATAGAGGAAAGTCCGAACATTCAGTCGCCTCTACCGCATATGCATAGAGGCGACAAGGGTAGCGGGTAACGCCCGTCATCCGCAAGGATAGAGATGCGAACAGAAACGATCCCCGCCTCGGCGGGGCTGAAACGGCAAAATTCTTACCTGAATGCAAGGCCGTACTTGTCAAACACTCGGTGTTTGACATTTGTGCCGCTAGAGTCTGACAGCGATGTCAATCCCAGATAAATAACTATCCCCCGTGATCGCGAAGCGATTTTACGGGGACAGAATTCGGCTTATAGATACTCACAAAAGCGTCCCTGAAAAGGGCGCTTTTGTGTTAGAATACGACCTATAAGACTAATTAAGACCAATAAAATATGGCATACAAATACAGCTTCTTTATTACCATCGGAATCATCTTCCTCACCCCGTTATTCTTCATCCCCGGCGGAGCGCTTGACTTGGCTTCGGCCAAATCAGCGCTCTTCTCCATAGGCATTATGGCGGGGGTGCTGGCCTTCCTTTACGAAACATGGAAGAGCAAGAACGTATCCATACCGAAGAGTTTCTTCTTCCTCGCGGCTCTGCTTCTGCCTGTGGTCTATTTCCTCTCCGCCATACTGGCCACGCCTTCCTCATTGTCGCTTCTTGGATATAACTTGGAGGCGGGGACCTTCGGCTTCATGCTCTTGGGCGCGGCCCTTCTGGCCTTAGCCGCTCTTACCATAAGCTCCGCGACGGAGGCGCTCCAAGCTCTGGTGGCGCTCTTCGCCTCGCTCTCGATACTCGTCCTTTTCGCGGTCATTAAGATTTTGGTTGGCCCCTCGACCCTGCTCGGGGTAAACAATATGGGGAATCCTTTGGGCAATTGGACGGACTTGGCAATCGCTTCGGGCCTCTTAGCCGCGCTTTCGGCGCTCTCTCTTGGCATGGTCCCGATGAAGAGGAATATCAAGCTCGTGATTTACGCGGTCTTCGCGCTCTCGACCTTTCTTCTTGTGGTGGCAAATTTTTCTACCGCTTTTATCCTGACTCTCGGCGCTTCCGTCTTTCTCTTCTTCTACATGCGGAGAGTCGAGAGCCAATTTCTATTTAGCAGCGCGACCGGGGGTAATGAGGGAAATAAGGGAAGATTAATGCTGCCGATAGCTCTCGGCGTTATCTCTCTCGTTTTTCTTTTGAACCCCGTCAACATAAGCGGCACGATTTCGGGAATTTTTGAGGTCTCAAACACCGACGTGCGGCCGACTCTTTCGGCCACCCTCTCCATCTCCAAACAAGTGCTCTCGCAGGTGGCCTTGCTTGGCTCCGGTCCCAACACCTTCGGCGCCGACTGGCTGGTATTCAAGCCCGCTTCCGTCAACGCCACTCCCTTCTGGGGCGTGGCGTTCCCGTTCGGGGTAGGATTTGTGCCGACTCAGATCGCGACCACCGGCATCTTGGGCTCGGCTTTGTGGTTCCTTTTCCTTGTCCTTCTTATCGCCCTTGCCGTCAAGGCGCTTGACCACATACCCGAATCGCGGGCTTCGCGCTTCGTCCTTATCTCCGTGCTTATTAGCACCCTCTTTCTTTGGGCGGGCAGTCTAATCTATACGCCATCGGAGTCGGTGCTCTTACTTGCTTTCGTTCTCAGTGGAATATTGA
The DNA here is from genome assembly GCA_964342515.1 of uncultured Candidatus Saccharibacteria bacterium. Taxonomy (GTDB): domain Bacteria; phylum Patescibacteriota; class Minisyncoccia; order Phycocordibacterales; family Zambryskibacteraceae; genus UBA5004. The sequence continues at coordinate 22,599 of CAYFFP010000007.1, read as the reverse complement.
TCGCCGTTCTGAAAGAGACAGGAGTTTTATCGGCGCGAGCGGTAAGTTTTGAAGCCAAGCTTAGCTCATTAGCAATTCTCTCCGGCGTTTTGGCGCTCTCCGCTCTCTATATGGGATGGACGGGAGTGGAGAAGTCGATAGCGGCCTTCCACTTCAGAAAGGCGATAGACCTCTCCAACACCGCCGGCGCGCCGCTCTCGGAGATAGAAGCGGAACTCAATAAGGCGGTAGGGCGCGCGCCGGTGGACACGCATTACGTCGCCATCTCGCGTATTAATTTCTTCAAAGCTCAAGCGGCGGCTTCGACCAGCTCACCGCAAGCGGCCACGATTTTCCAGGAATCGCTCGGCAAGAGCATCCAAGCGGCGCGCTCTGCCGTCGCGGCCAATCCCGCCAGCTACTCTAATTGGGTATCTTTGGGCCTCATCTACGCCGCTTTAGTGCCGGAGCCGCTCAAGGTGGAGGGCGCGTACGAGAACGCCCGTTTCGCCTATTCGGAAGCTCTGAAAAGAAATCCGGTTAATCCCGAACTACCGCTCCTCTTCGCCCGCCTTGAGATAAGCAACGATAGTATCGAGGCCGCCCGCTCCCACATCAGAAACTCGATCGCTCTCAAAGAAGATTACGCTGACGCGTACCTCATGCTTGCCCAGCTTGAAGTAGCAGAAGGTAATACCGCTGCCGCCATCGCCTCGACCGAAGTGCTGTCCCGCCTTGCTCCGAATAACGCGGGCATCCACTTCGAGCTGGGACTGCTAAAACATTCGAGCAATGACTTTTCCGGCGCCGCTCTATCATTCTCTAGGGCGCTCGAACTTCTGCCGGACTATGCCAACGCCAAGTATTATCTGGCCCTCTCGCTTAAGGAACTGGGGCAGACTGCCGAAGCGAGGAGACATCTCGAAGAACTTCTTAAAGCCAATCCCGATAACGAAGCGCTGGAGACGGCGCTGAAGGAACTTGACAGGACAATCAGATAAATAAAATCCGAAATCCGAATATCGAAATCCGAAATAAGCACGAATAATGCCAGAAATTCTAAATTCAAAACCGTATGATCTTGAAGAAAGAACATACAAATTCGCCTCTAACTGCAGAAATCTGATAAAGAAAACGAAAAAGACCATTGCGAATATAGAGGACTGTAAACAGCTGGCCAGATCTTCCGGCTCTGTTCCCGCAAACTACATAGAAGCTAACGAATCTCTGAGCAAAAAAGATTTTGCAATGCGTATAAAAATCTGCAGGAAAGAATCAAAGGAGAGTAGCTTATGGCTTAGTCTGTTAGATCTAGATATCGCAGACTTGGATAAGGAACGTAAAATTCTAAAGCAAGAAGCAGTTGAACTTATGAAAATATTCGGGGCGATAATGAGGAAGTCCATATGAGTTTCAAATCCGAAGCACGAAATCCGAAATCCGAAATAAATTCTAATTTTGAAAATTTAAATATTAAATATTGTTTCGGATTTCGTGCTTCGAATTTCGATATTGATTTTAACAATAAAATCCGATGGTACGGAAATTTCTGAATCTTTTCTATCGCGAAACAAATTCGCTTAATCAAGCGGCTTTGCTGTTAGGTTCGTTCGCCTTCCTGTCGCAAGTGCTGGCCTTCCTGCGCGACCGGCTCTTGGCCCACATCTTCGGCGCTTCGGCGGAGCTCGACATCTATTACGCGGCCTTCCGCGTACCGGACTTCCTCTTCGTCACCGTGGCTTCCATCGTCTCTCTTTCCGTTCTGGTCCCGTTTATTATCGAGAAAGAGGCCCTTGGCAGTGAGGCTTTGCGGGAATTTATTGGCAGCATCTTTTCTTTCTTCGGACTTCTGATGATTGCCGTGGCGGCTCTGGCTTACGTCTTTATGCCACCGCTCTCGGAAATTTTATTCAAAGAATTTTCTCAAAGCGAGCTTGAACAGACGATCTTCATCTCGCGTTTGCTCTTGCTTTCCCCGATAATTCTGGGCCTCTCGAATTTATTCGGTTCGCTGACCCAAGCTTATAACCGCTTCACCATTTACGCTTCCGCGTCGCTTCTATATAACGCCGGCATCATCATCGGCATTATCGCTTGGGGACAGCGGTACGGAGTTTTGGGAGTCTCTCTCGGAGTGGTCATGGGAGCGGCCGCGCATCTTCTGGTCCAAGTGCCCTTTGTCATTAAGTCGGGATTGATGCCCCGGATCTCTCTTACTCCGAATTTTTCTCTCATTGAGAAAGTGGTAAAGATCTCTTTCCCGCGGACCCTGACGCTCTCGATGTCCGCGCTTACCCTAATCTTTCTCACTGCTATGGCGGCGCGAATGGCCGAGGGTTCGATCTCAATCCTCTCTTTCGCCACCAATCTCCAATCTGTCCCGCTCTCGATTATCGGAGTCTCGTATTCGCTGGCCGCTTTCCCGACGCTTACCCGCCAGTTCCAAGAGAAAAATCTCGGGGCCTTCATTAAGCAGATGGAGACCTCGGCCCGCTTCATCATCTTCTGGCTTCTGCCCATGACCGCGCTTCTGGTCGTCCTGCGCGCGCAGGTGGTGAGGGTAATTCTCGGCACGGGACAATTCGACTGGACGGCCACGCGGCTCACGGCGGCCGCTCTGGCGCTCTTCGTACTCTCCGCGGTCTTCCAGTCTCTCACCCTCTTGTTTATGCGGGGATTCTACTCGGCGGGCAACACCTTCAAGCCCTTCTTCATCAACCTCTTCTCCACCACTCTCCTCGCCTTGTCCGCGTACGGACTGGTCAAGGTCTTCTATGCTCACGAAAATTTCCGATACTTCGTCAGCTCTCTCATGAAGGTGGAGGATGTGCCCGGAGTGGGAGTCTTAATGCTGCCCTTGGCGTTCTCCTTCGCCACCGCCATAAACGGCATGCTTCTCTGGGCGGCCTTCGAATGGCAGTTCCGCGGATTCTCGAAAAGCGTTTTGAGAGCGCTTTTCGAGGGAATAGCGGCCGCCGTCATCATGGGAGTAGCGACCTACGCGGGGCTCCAAATCTTTGCTCGTCTCTTCAACCTCGAGACTCTGGCGGGAATATTCTGTCAAGGATTGCTGGCCGGAATCTTGGGAATGCTCGCCGGCATCGCGGTACTGGTTCTGCTTAAGAGTCGGGAGTTGAAAGAGGTGTGGCAATCGCTCCATGTTAAATTCTGGAAAACGAAAGTCATCGCGACCGACCCGGAAATCGTCTGATGAATATCAGAAATTTTTCAATTATCGCGCATATCGATCACGGCAAATCTACTCTCGCAGATAGACTCTTGGAGATTACAGGCACAATAGATAAGAGAGCGATGCGCGAGCAGGTGCTCGACTCCATGGAGCTTGAGCGCGAAAGAGGAATAACGATTAAAATGCAGCCGGTGAGGATGGTATACACCTCACCCAACCCTCTCCTTGGCAAGGAGAGGGTGGCGAAGCCGGGTGAGGTCTATATTCTGAATCTGATAGATACGCCCGGGCATATTGATTTCTCATACGAAGTTTCCCGCGCACTCAAAGCGGTTGAGGGCTCGATTCTCTTAGTGGATGCGACACAGGGGGTACAGGCCCAGACCCTGACTACTTTGGGGATGGCGCAGGCCGCGGGACTCCAAATCATCCCGGTCATTTCCAAAATCGATTCGCCGCTGGCCAATATTAGTGAAGTGGAAGAAGAAATAGAGAAGTTATTAAAGGTTCCGAAAGAAGAAATATTAAAAGTTTCAGGTAAAACAGGGGAGGGAGTTGAAAAACTTTTGGGAGAGATTATCAAGAGAATTCCAGCTCCGAATCAAGGTCCGACCTTAAGTATCGATTCCCAAGGTCGGACCTTTAGGGCTTTAATCTTTGATTTTAAGTATTCTAATCATAAGGGAGTAATCGTGTTCGTCAGAGTTTTTTCCGGAGAATTTAAAAAGGGGGACAGATTGCAATTTAAAATAGCAAATAAAGAGTTCCAAGCTTTGGAAGTCGGAGTATTTACTCCAGAAGAAAGGCCAGCTGAAAGTTTAAGAGCGGGTGAGATAGGATACATCGTCACGGGTATTAAGGAACCGGGTATTGCTTCGGTTGGTGACACGATCACAGATATTTCCGACCGACGCGTCGCGCTGCCGGGGTACGAACAACCGCATCCAGTGGTGTGGGCCTCCATCTATCCTGAAAATCAAGACCACCTCAATGCTCTGAAATTGGCCTTGGGGAAGCTCTCGCTCTCCGATTCGGCATTCTCTTTCGAAGAAGAATCAAGCGGCACGCTCGGCCGGGGATTCCGTTGCGGCTTTCTCGGGATGCTTCACTTGGAGATTATTACCGAACGCCTGCGCCGCGAATTCGATTTGCCTTTGGTTATTACACTACCCTCCGTTACCTATATAGTCGAAAGTCGCAACGGCAAAAAAGAGACGATTTATTCGCCGGCGCTTTTTCCTGAAGATTATTCTATTAATGCCGTTTGGGAACCGTGGGTCTCGGCGGCAATACTCCTGCCCCCGAGGTACATGAGCGCTGTAATCCAGCTTCTCTACGAATTCGAAGCAGAAGTCGGCGAAAGCGAGAGCTTTGGCGATTCTCGTACCTCTATCGGCTTCCAGATGCCTCTGCGAGAGTTGATGCGCGGATTCTTCGATAAGTTAAAAGCGGCTACTTCCGGATTTGGCTCCATTTCCTATCAGTTAGCCGACGAGCGACCGGCAGAAGTGACCCGTCTCGATATTTTGGTGGGGGGTGAAATAGTGCCGGCTTTTGCCAAAGTCATTTCCAAAAGACAGGTGGAGACTGAAGCGGAAAAAGCCGTGAATCGGCTTTTTCAAATATTGCCGCGCCAGATGTTCACTATTAAAATTCAGGCGAAAGCGCTGGGAAGAATCATTGCCTCAAAGACGCTCTCGGGCATGAGAAAAGATGTAACCCAGCACATGTATGGCGGCGACATTACGAGGAAGATGAAACTGCGCGAAAAGCAGAAAAAAGGCAAGAAGAAGATGAAGGAGCGGGGCAGAGTAAATATTCCTCAAGATGTCTTCATTAAGATGCTGAAGACTTAATATCGAATATCGAAATCCGAAACAAATTCGAATTTTCAAAATTTAAATATTAAATATTGTTTCGAATTTCGGATTTCGTGCTTCGGATTTAAAATATGGGAGCGTAGGCCAGCACCATAGATATGGCAATAATGACAGCGAGGATCGCCCAGACTGCCTTTACTTTGCCTCTGTGTCTTCTATCGAATAGCATTTGTAATATAATAACCAGAAATGCGCGAATTACAAAGAAAGCAGCGACTTAAGAAAATCCTCTATTCCGTGCCGTTCCTATTGCTTCTCGTAATTTTCACCATCCTCCTCCTTAAGGGTACTTTCGGAGTACTCCTTGTCGAGCGTAAGAGCGCCACGAAGGTTGATAAACTTGAAGAAGAGGCGGCTCTTCTTATGGAGCGCTCAAATTCGCTCAAGGAAGAGATTGCCGCGCTTTCAACCGAGGAGGGGATTATAGAGGAAATAAGGAAGAAGTTCAGCGCCGTCCGCTTTGGCGAGTACGCGGCCTTGATTATAGAGCCGCGGCAGGCGAGTTCGACCGGAAATTCCGGGAGATCTTGGTGGGAGAAAATCTGGCATGATATAATCCGCAGCAATGAGTAAAAAAGTAGAGATATATTCGACGGCGACTTGCCACTTCTGCCACATGGCCAAGGAATTTTTCAAAGCGAATGAGATTGAATTTACCGATTATAATGTCGGCGCTGACACCGCCAAGCGACGGGAAATGCTCGAGAAGTCGGGCCAACTCGGGGTGCCGGTAATCCTCATCGACGACCAAGACCTCATCATCGGCTTCGACCAGAAAGCGCTGACCAAACTCTTGGAAATCTCTGCTTAAATTAGAAAATGTGCAAAGTCCGACTTTGCACAATTCGTCACGATAGCCTTTCAGATACCACTTTAAATTCCTTCGCTGGGCTGGTGGACACAAAATCTTTGTATGAAAAATTTCCGTCTTTGAAGCGTTCCGTAAGAATTTCTGTAACCAGTAAACTTTTAAATCTGTTCTCATCGATACAATCTTGGTAGCTGGACCAAGGATATAGATGCTCTTTTCCTCTCCATCCGATTTCGCACGGATGTTTATGTATATATGCGGAGGTATGCATCAGCTGCCTGTCGTTTTCTATATGAACGTCCTTATATTTCCCTTGGAATAAGTAGCCGTTTCTATCATGACGAAGATTAAAATACTTGGCATAGGCAGTCAGCACTCTCTGCATGTATTTTGATATTCCGTTTTCCGTCCGTTCCCGTACCAATAAATGAAAATGATTTGGTACTAGGCAAAAAGCAGTAAGCTCAACCGTTCTTTCTTTTAGAACCTCTTTTGTGATATTCCCATCTATGTGTAAAGTCCGACTTTGCACACTATTCTCAATTTCTCTACTCACATTTTTGACAACATATTCTCCTTGAAAGGTAAGAATTGGGAAAAGAAATCTTAGATAATCAGACTGGATCAGAAATATCGGTTGTTTTAAAACTCCTCTACTGAAGATGTGAAAGTATTCATTTGGAGCATGAAAACGCATGTCTAAATAATAACTTATGTATCTGCCTGTGCAATGTGCAAAGTCCGACTTTGCACAATTCTGCTTGGTGTGCCCAGGGTCAGACTTGCACTGACCACCTACCGCTCTTCAGGCGGACGCTCTAACTACCTGAGCTACCTGGGCAAAAGCTGAAGCGAGATTATAACAATTTTATGATATATTTCCAGTGCGCCTGCCTGCCGGCATGGCCGCCGTAGTTCAACGGATAGAACAGCGCCGTCCTAAGGCGTTGATGCAGGTTCAATTCCTGCCGGTGGCACCCTAATAAAACTCACCTCGTCAGACGCGAATTTCTGGCGCGCGGCGCGGAGCGCCGAGTATGGAAACAAAGGTGATTCTTGGATTCGCCGGTGGTGGAGGGTGGGGTTCGAGCCGAAGATTTTGGAGATGAGAGATTTTTTGGAGGAGAGGTCGTTCAATTGCGCGGCTTCGGCTAGGCCAGAAGCCACATTTAGCCACTCTTGCATCGGTTCGAGCCAAGCTTTGGCGTCTCTATCCAAATTACATATTTTCTCCTCAAAACTTTTCTTATCAGAGAATAGTTTTGAACGTTCCTTGAGGTAAGTTTCTCGGTCAATATCTTGGGCCAAGTAGATATCTAGAAGACGTTGAATCTTCTCGGATATGGCAGAAACCTTGTTTCGTAAGTCTTCTATGATAACTGCGGATTCTTGCCCAGCTTTCTTCTCGTCCTCTTTCATTAATAAACCAAATTCTTCTACCCATAGACTAGGAATGGAGTAATTATTGAGAATCTGATTTGCTTGTTCGACTAATTCCTCCTCTCTAACACATCCTTCATTGCATAGGATAGTCTTGGATTTTTTAGTACAGCGATAATAAACATAGTGATGGATATTTCCGTTCTTTTGTTTCTTAATTTTGTTTTCCGCTGTAATCATCATTCCGCAAGTGGCACAGCGCATAAGTCCACAAAAAGCCATCGGCTCGTTTTGCGGTTTGGCTGGTCGGCCACGTTCTAGAATTACGTCTTGAACTTTATCGAATAACTTTTTAGAAATGATCGGGGTATGCCTACCCTCATACATTTCTTTAGCGTAATAAAAGTTTCCGTAGTAAAAAGGGTTGGATAGAACATATTTCACACGGTCTCTATGGAATTTATTGTCGTGAGTGGTTCTTATATTTCTTTCATAAAGAAAATCTGCTATATCTTCTAATCTCTTGTCGCCCTCAACGTATAACTCGAAAGCCTGCTTGATAATCTTTGATTTCTTTCTATCTACCACTATTGTCTTATTTCTTAAATCATTTAGATAACCAACTGGGGCTATGGTTGGAAATTCTCCTCTCCTTGCTTTGGCTATTAACCCTCGTCTGGTATTTACACTCAAGTCACGAATATACTGATTTGCCATTCCAAACTCCACAGACATTATAAGGACGTTATCTTGTGGCAGATAAACTCTGTCGTGAGTAACTATTTTCTGAATAATGCTTTGTTGTAATAGCCAGCTTATTCTTCCACTATCTACTGGATTGCGAGACAATCGATCAATCTTCCAGCAAATAATTCCTTGTGCTTCGCCCTTCTCAATTTTTTTCATCATCTCATTAAAAATCAGTCTGCCTGGTTTCTTAGCACTTTTCTTCTCGATAAATTCTTCAACTACTTCTAAATCATCTCTCTTAACAATAGTTCTCAACTCATCTAACTGAGCCTCAATAGAAAGCACTTGCTTGTCTTCGACATCGGTGCTTTTTCTAGTGTATAAAAAATATTTCATAACTTAAATGGCCGCCCCGGTGCACTCAACAAGGAAGACCTTATTGATCCGAGACGGCCATTTAAAAAGGCCTTCCGTTTCATTGAGTGCCTAAATATTGTATCATACAGCCAAATGAAATTATCAAAATTTCTATTATATGGACAGGGTAACCCGACTATTGAGGCACAAATACAGCCAGCCCTTTCACTTAGAAATTGGAATGATCTCTCAAAGGATGAAAAGGAGATAGCTTTTCTGCAGCTAGGAAATAGTGGTTGGCTAGAATCTCATTCAGAAGAAATTCTAAGAACTATTGAATATCTAAACCATAATTTTTTAAGACAACTACCGGGCAGACATCTTCATGCAATCAAGCCAGAACAAGACCATTATCATGGTGGCTATGGTAATAAATCGGAAAGAATGAAGGCGGCACGAATGGATTTTCAACACATATTTTTAACAGAGAAATCAGACTCTATGGTATTTCGAATGCTTAGCAAATTTGCGGAACTCTATATTGATGGCTACGCCTACAGCCAAGCAGAAAAATCTACTGATCAAGAAGAGAAGAAAGATCTTATTGAGAAAGCTTTCGGACAACTTGATAGGTTAGCAAATTGTCTAAATCATATATTTGAGCAATTTGCTGTTAATCAAATTTTAACTAGAAATGGGCTCGTTCCCCGTCAGGATAACAAAATTATAGAAGAAGTTTATACACCAGTTATTCAAATCTTAGCTGATCCGAAGTGGAAATCTGTTAGTGCCGATTTATCAGAAATGTTTGAAGATTATAGAAACGAAAATTTTCCTGAAGCTATAACCAAAGCACACAGAGTTGTTCAAAGATTTTTACAAATTTTAGTGGGTGAAGAAGGAAAAAATGCTAAAGGAGAAGTAGGTCAATTATTCCAAAAGGCAAAAAGTGAGAAAGTTATCCCTATAAATCGTTTTACTGAACCATTTATAAATACCATCCAAGGATTCATTGTTTCAGAAAGAGCAACCAACAGCACAGCGAAACCTGCAATGAAAGAAGCTACCGCGTCTGATGCATTACTAATGATGAATATGGCCATGATTTTCTTACAGTATTGTTTGCAGAATACAAAATAGAAGGGAGCAGAATCCGTGCGCGCGAAAGGGTGGGGTGGGTCAAGCGCACATACTAAATAGTACGACCTCTCCGAACCCTAAGTATTAAAAATCTCCTCCAAAAATCTTCTGGCTTTGGAATTTTGAACCCCACCCTCCACCACCGGCGAATCCAAGAATCACCTTTGTTTCCATACTCGGCGCTCCGCGCCGCGCGCCAGAAATTCGCGTCTGACGAGGTGAGTTTTATTAGGGTGTATCTATACTACCAAATCAGAACCTATTTTCAGAACAATCATTAACTCGCGCGCCTTCGGCGCGCTCGAGCCTCGCCCCATCGCTTATCATTCTTTTTAGAGTTGGCGGGGGTTAGATTTTTTTGAGAGGTATGAGCGATGGGGCGAGGTCAAAATCTTTTAAAATCCTAACTCCTTCTCTAAAGCTTCAATCTGTTCGACTAAATCTTTGGTTGAATCATTTTGAGAAGCAGCGAGACGAACATCTTCCAATGATTGGAGAGCCTGATCTTTATATCTATCTGTTTTCGAATAAAGCATTGCGATTTTAATGTCAGCTTTTATATTAGCTCTGTTTGAAGCATCATGACTTTCTGGATCAGCGAGAGCTTCCGCATCAGCTTCGGCATGGCATTGATCAACATATTTTCCCAAAAGCTCTTTTGTTTCTGGGTCTTCTATTCCTTTAGTATTTAAAGCTTCAATAACTACTTCTTCTGTAATTTGTTCTGGCGATTGTGGTTTTTCAAACATAAGTTTAAGAAATAATTCTGATTTTTCCTTGCCAACGAGCATCAGCATTAAATCTGTCTATCACTTGTTTAGGATTACCACCTTCAACTACCATTCCGTTTGCGTAGACGTGAGTTCTAATAGTCTGTTTGTCATAGACTTCCTTCGGGATATTTACACTTTCTATATCATCAACACTTACTGCAGGAATTTGAGCCTCCAAATAGTCCATAGGACCTCTACCTTGCCCTCCCAAAGTAAGGTTACGTTCCTCATCCAAATTCATAACCGCTTTAGCCAAAAACATATGTTCAGGAGCGATTTGATGTTTAGCAGGGTTTGAGATGGACATTGAGTCACCTAAAGTAAAGGAGCTTTTTGGGATTAAAGATGGCTTTAGTTTGAAAAAAATATCACCATACATTTTCGCTGCACCGTATTTATCTTCAGAGCCACCGTCGGCCGGAGTTCTATTCAATCGGCTTGCTACAGCTCCATAGACACGTGGGTCGTCAGGATTATAGATACCCATTTCTTTCTCGTTTATTTCTCTTAGCTTTAGATAATCAACGGTTTCTGAAGAAAAATGAGCTTCTCGTTCTTCCTCATTTAGACCCGAAAGATTTTTATAACGGCCAGCTTCTAAGACCTTAATCAAACCATTGGGATTTGTATTTATTGAAAGAAATGCAGTAGATTTGGCAGTTTCAAGACTTGATGTTAAATCTCTGGTCACTTCTTCTTTTGTTCTTTTGACGCTAAATTCTAAGGGGTTTACCTCTCGTGCTAAACTACCCAGATACTCATCAACCTCTGTTTGTAATTGATAAAATTCGGCACGCCAATTTTCAAACAAATTTTTGCCTGAAGCAGCAATAATTGTCTCTGTTTGCTGTTTTACTTTAGCATCCCATTGTTTGACGTATTCGGCTTTGAATGTCTCATCGGCTACTTGCGCAACTGAAGGCATAGTCAAATCATCAAATCTACCTTCAGTTTCCAAAGCCGTATTCACTTGCCGTGAAGCATCCCATTTTGCCGAACTTACCAGATTGTCTTGCTGTCTTCGCAATGCTTCACCTAACCGATTGAGGAAGCCGCTTTCCATCGCATCGGGTTTAATCCCAAATTCACCTAAATCAAGGTCACCAAAACCGTGTCGTGTCAGCAGTTCTGAAACTTTCGTATAAAACTGGCTTGCAATGCGTTTGTTTCTTTCGGCCTCATATGCGTGATGGTCTACACGGCCAGAAACCGCTTCACGGTCGTATAATTGACGTATCTGGCTTCTGGTATTTTCAAATGAACGGGCAAGGATTTCTCTTCGTTCAGGTGCACTTTCTAAAGCAGACTTCTCATCTTCGGGTGATAAATTAAGACGAAGAAATAGCTCGGAATTAAGATAGGTTTCCAATCGTTCAGCTTCCAATCTTTCCGTATCTATCTCGGAAGTAACATCTTTGGCTTCTTGTTGGCCAACTATGTTTTTATGTTCTTCAGTTGGATGATTACCTCCGCAAATTTCACAAATTATAAATTGTGGTGGCTTTTCCATAACTAAACCAGTTTTTGATATTTAGACATTATTGCAGTTTCCACCTCTGTTTTATCTCGACCGTATTTTGTAGAAGACAATTGCTTAGCAACTTCAATATTGGATTGATCACCTGTCTGTCTAGGCATTAAGCGAATATCGAACGGTTCAACCGGTCGGCCGTTGACAAGCATTTTAATGTAAGCATTGAAGTTGTCTATGCTTGCTAAGTCTTGAGCTGTAAAGTTGGGAGCGAATTGCTTCTCAAGGTATTCGGCATCATCTTGCCCGACACGGAAAGAGCAGATGGTACCTACGTTACCAAATACTGCATTTTTGATTTCATCCTGAAGCTGGGCAATGAATTGGTGAGCAATAGTAAGTGATAATTTATATTTACGTGCCTCAGAAAGAATAGTTGCAATGGAGTTGGTGGTAATGTTCTGGAACTCGTCAATGTAGAGGTAGAAGGTGGGAAGATTTTGTCCGAGTGAATCTACGCGCGAGAGCGCAGCCATCAGGATCTTACCAACCAAGATAAGCCCAATAAGATTAGCATTGATATCTCCCAATCTACCCTTAGCCAGATTGACCAGCAAGATTTTCTTCTGGTCCATAATTTCACGGAAATTGAAAGAAGATTTTTCCTGAGCAATGATGGGGCGCATGATGTCGTTGGCAAGAAAGACATCAAACTTCGAAGTTATATAGGGCACAATGTTGGCAAGAGCCGCCTCGCCACCAGCTTTTTCTGCCACCTCTTTCCAGAACTGAACTACTATTGGATTTTTACAGTGAGAAATCTTTAAATCCCTGTACTCTTTATTAGACATTACTCTTGAAACATCAAGGAGAGTTGAACCAGTTTCAGTATCTTCAATTACAAGCATTGTGGCATTTCTGAAATATTGCTCGAACATTGGACCCATAGACTCCGGTACTCCTCCGTAGAGTTTCTGGAAAATACTAAAAAGTTCGTTTACGACGAAAGTCTTTTGCTCTGGGTAGCGTGGGTCATATTCGAGCATATTGAGAGCCATTGGACGCTCAGTCGAAGCCGGATCAAAGTAAATAACATCATCCATACGTTCTTTCGGGATATTTGAGAGAATATCCAAGACATCAGATCCGTGCGGGTCTATAAAACATACACCCTCGCCTTTCTGAATGTCATCTATAATCATATTTTTAAGTAAAGTGGATTTACCCGTACCGGTTTGACCTATAGTGTAGAAATGTCTAAGCCTATCTTCTGGTGCAATATGAATTTGCTTCTCGACTCCTTGGAAAGAATTGATACCTAAAAGTGCGCCGATTTCAGGAAGACTGACTGGAGGTGGAGCACTGCGAGATTTGGAACGAGAGAGCGTAGAGCTTGAAGCAAGAGCTTCTGTGTGAAAGTGAAGAATAGTGGATAGTTCTTTGAGATTAAGTGGCATCTTCTCACTTTCCTTGAAAAGGCGGAAAATAAATGATTGATAGAATTCAGAATCTTTAAGTGCTAGGAATCCGCTTGGTTTAGCCCTTTGCCATTTGATGGATTGTTTGCCTGAGTTTTCAAACTGGTTAAAGGTAGACTCGAAGTTGTGCATCAATCTTTCTGCTTCTGTATCTGTGGAAGTTGATACGGCTAGACGAATATTTGTTTCAATAATAGGGCTCTCAAGTTTCTTTTTAATAGCTTCAACAGTAGCTTGATCTATAATGGGCGCTTTATCATCTTTATTGTCCTTCTTCTTACTTGAGAAAAATTCACTAGCAATAGTTCTTGTCAGTTCCATAGCAATACCTTCATCACGCAGAGCTTCTTTAGGCTTTTCGCCCTTTTCAATTTTTTTGAGTGCGTTCTCAAACTTTTTTGTATAAGTATCTCCCACAGGCTTAAAAACAATTTGCAAAGCCGCTCCCGCACCCACCTTCGGTATCTTAGAAAAACCATTAAGGATTACATTAAGTGGATCTGAGCCAAAGTTATCAAAAGTTTTCAGAGGATAGGCCGGCGATTGAGATAAAGAAGCGGTAGCTCCTAGCGTCATACCGAACTCATTGAAGATGTTGTAATCGTGCTCTCTAGGAATAAGTTTAGCTTTTGGAAAGATTGCCAATAGTTGTTTACTGAACAATTCAATTCTCGCTTCTGATACAGAAACAAAAGCCCTAGTATCTTCTTCTCCATCAGGATTAGCGATCTCAAAGACTAAGTGGCTTACCTTATCTTTCTTATCTCCAGCAAATGAGAGTAGGCCAGCATAGAATTGCTCCATGCCCTTAATCAACTCTGCGAGCGGTTTTTCATTTTCCTTAGTCTCTTTTGGTAAAACTATCTCAAAAAGACGCATGTGGAGCGCTTGATAAATCGGGCCACTCTCCTTAACACCAGCGACTGGCAAACCTTGCAAAATTTTATCTACGAGAAAAGCATGGAAATCATCTTCTGATCGCCAGTCTTTGATCTTTTCTACTACTGACAAAGCATGAGATATGCCCTTACTCTCCATCAGGGTCACCATTCCTTCAAGCTGTTTCTCCTCGTGCTTTTCGACGATTTTTTCCGCATCCTTCTCGACTTCTGACGATTTAGTAATCGGGGCACCGATACCAGCTTCTTTTTTAAATTCTGCAATAGATTCATGCACAGCTGATACCCGTTCTGGGCCAATTCCAACATCCCCCAGCTTTTTCTCCGCTTCAAGCACTTTAGAGCGCAGATAATCTAGTTCCTCTTGAGGGTTTGAGAATTTTAGCCCTTCTGACATGGGGATATTATAGCTCAAGTTTGCTCTGGTTGCGCTTTGCGGTACAGGGTATAAAATTAAGCCATTATAATTAGATAATAAATTACATGGGAGCGGAAGGACCAAAAGATGAACGAATAGAAGGAGAGCAACCACAGCAAGAAACTACCGATGCTATTGAACAGAAACTCCCGACGGCAGAAGATTTGGATCGCCTTAAAAAAGAACTCGAACAAAGAATTGAAGAGAATCAAGTCCGTCAGGCACAAGATACTGACCAGAAAATTATTGATCGGGAATCTTTAATTTCGCAACTTAAAGAAAATGATGATCTTTTAGCTGAAACTCGGAAAGTTTTAGAAGGATATCGCCAACTTGATGATCCAGAAAGTCTAGCAAAAATTGAGGAGCTTGAAGCGCTGGTTGATTCCTTAGAGAAAAAAGCCGAAGAAATGAATCAGCGAGTTGACTCTATTTCTAACATTCCAGATGTACTATTAAAATTACAATCAGAAGCATTAGAAAAAGACTATCAAATAGAAGTGAATGAACTTTTAAAAGAATTTTATGAAGCACAATCTGTTGTAGCAAATTTAGGTGGTGAGATAAAAAAACTTTCTCAAGAAAAACCCTCTGATAATTCTAGTTGGGAAAGTTCAATAGCTGGAGAGAAAAGAGATGCCGAACGATCGAGAAATGAAGCGAAGAAAATTTTTGAAGACCAATTAAAAGAATTCAACGGTAATGAGTTTGCTCGCTCTCTTTTAGACCTTTTTGATCGATCTAAGTCTTGGGAGGAGATAAGGCAAGGAATTGATGAGATAAAAAAATCTCTCGGTCTTTTCAAGGGTAAAGAGAAAAAAGCGTTAGGAGGTTTAGGTAAAGCTGAACTAGCCTTTAGACAATATGAAGGACTTCAAAAGAGAACTTCAGATTCAGAAAAAACTTTAGGCGATTCTAAGAAAAGTGAGAAACAAAGACGAGAAGATAAATTAGCAGAGCTATCCGGAAAATATAGAGATGCAGTTTTGAAAGGTTGGGAGATTGAAAATAGATGTGTGGAATTGGCCAAAGATAGAGGGGTGGAGCCTTTTGGGGAAAGTTATGAACATTTTTCTAAGCAACTTAGCTCAACATTAACTGAAGAAGTGGAGAGATCAGCGGGTATTATGAAAGGCACAGATCGCCCCAACTACTCAACAGGAGCTATTTATCGTAACTGGAATGAAGCTAACAAAAAACCAGAAGTTAAAGCTGTTTTTGATACTTGGCAAGAAGTTGTTAATAAAGCTGGCGGTTCAAAACTTGCGGAGGTCAATCCTGGCGAAAAACTAGAAAATAAAAAGTAATATAAGTATTTATCAAATTCTTGATGCCTGAAGAATTACAAGAAAATCCACCTTCAGAAAATAATTTTCAACCCATAGCCACCCCCGAGCCCACCGAGCCTGCACCTATTCCGCCGAGCATATCCAAGCAAGTCGAGATGTCCCCGCAAGCCCCAGAAAGCCCCACAGAGGCCGAAAGTGCCATTCCGGTCAATAATGATAATGAGCCATCTAGCCCTGAAAACAGCCAGATCGAGCAAACGGCTCCCGCCGACGCTGAAGCTGTGGCGGACAGGCAAACTGAAAATCCAAGCGTAAATCAACCAGTTTCAGAGCCTTCTCAAACTCCAACGGCTCAAGTAACGGTAAATGAGCCGTTTGCGAAACTAACTCTTCTAGCGAAGGCTAGAGAAATGATCCAGTTTCGCAAGCATAAGAAACTAGAAAAAATAATGGGAATGTTTCTTAGAAAATCTAAAATAAACAATGACGAAGTAGAAAAACTTCTGCATGTATCTGACGCTACTGCCACGCGCTATCTCTCACAACTAGAGAAAGAAGGAAAGATAAAACAGAACGGTAAAACTGGTAAAGGAATTTCGTATTCTAGAATCTAGGGAGTACAGCAAAGCTGTTTGCACGCGGATGGGTAGGGTGGGCCAAGTGCATGATGAATGAGTCTCGGGCTGTTACCGCTATGGCTTGGACTACACGAGCGCCGACGTTAAACGAAGTCTCTATAAGTAATAGCGAAAGCGACACCCTACAAGTAAATATGAAAACAAGGAGAGGGGTTGGCTGAGCCGGGTGGGGCGAGCCCTGTCCAGCTCTGCTGGATGCGGAGCGTAGCGGAGCACGAGCCGAGGCGAAGCTGGGGAGAGGATCTTTTCCTCTCCCCAAAAAGCATGGGCAGAGCGAACGGCTCATTTACTGGTATTTGAGCCGTTCGCCTACCTGCCCAAACCTAGGCACTAGGCGCTCGTAGCCATAGCGGTAACAGCCCGAGGTGGATACCGAGTGGTGCACCCGTAGTCCCACTAGAAGACAGACCGAGCACAATGCATTTAAAGCCGAGCCCCATCGCTCATACCTCTCAAAAAAATCTAACCCCCGCCAACTCTAAAAAGAATGATAAGCGATGGGGCGAGGCTCGAGCGCGCCGAAGGCGCGCGAGTTAATGATTGTTCTGAAAATAGGTTCTGATTTGGTAGTATAGATACACAAAGTATCAATTCCCTTTCACGCGCAAGCGGGTCTGCTTGTTTTTGTCGAGCTTGGGGAGACGGAGGATAAGCATGCCGTACTTCTCGCTTGCTTCGGCGCCGTCGACGTCAACCTCTTCCGGTAAGGCAATGGTGCGGGAGAACGCTCCCCAGAAGAGCTCGCGGTGGAGGTAGTCATCGCCCGAGACCGTTCTGTCTTCGCTTCTTTCGCCGCGGACGGTAACGGAGTCGCGGGTGATGGAGACATCAAGGTCATCGGGCTTGACTCCGGCAACCATAGTCTTGACCACTATCTCGGAGGGTGTTTGGTAAACATCGATACTAAGCTCCGCCTCTTCATCTTGCTCATCTGCGCCAAACGGACCGGCGGACCCGCCTTTTTTGGCAGGGAAAATTTCTTTTCCGCTCTTTTCCTCTTCGTCGTCATCGAGCCGCACCGCTCCCGTTAATCTTTCAAAAAAACTTCCTTTGTTCGCCATGATATTTAATTATAACCAGTATTATTCGGAGGCGCAATCGCTTTTGCTCTCTCGAATGCCCAGAGGAGGTAAAGAACTGCCGCCCAGACCGAGACGAAAGCGATTGCCGTACCCGGACCTTTATAAAAAATGATAAGAAGATTGAAGCCGGTATGGAAAATAATGGCGAAGACAAGCGCGAGAAAGACCCTCAAAGCGCGGCTTCCTCGGTAGAAAGAGAAGGCCAGAGAGACGCCCACGAAGCCGGAGGAGACTACATGCAAAAGCGATGCCCCGATAAAGCGCAGGTTGCCGGTGATGATGCTCTGGGTAATCTCGTTGCCGAGGAGCGGCCCTAAGATAAAGAGCGTATTCTCAAGGGCCACGAAGCCTAAAGCCGCGGTAACCATATAAATGATAGGGTCTACCGGCTCGTTGTCCTCTACCGAATGCAGGCCGCCGAAGTAGCCCGCGGCAAACTTAAACGTCTCCTCGAAGAAAGCCCACAGCAGTACCGAAAGAGCAACGGCCTCCGGCAGAAGAAGTTCGATGCCCTTTTGGAACGGTAGAACGAGAACGACCGCAAGCATGCCCAAGAGAAAAGTTTTCAATATCAGGCCGTCCGGTTCGGGCGACTTGCCGTCTTCGCGGAGCCAGAAGAAGAGCCAGATGAGCGCCGGCAGTACCCCTCCAAGAAATGCGTAGATTATCTGACTGGCCATGGCTCGATCATAAGTAAATTATTTTTTTTCAATTCACTCCAAATCTCCTCTGTGATAAAAGGCATAAAAGGATGAAGGAGCTTAAGAGAGTTCTCAAGCAGGTAGTAAATAGTGGACAGAAGTTCTGGTTTCGACTTCGATTCTTCAAGAATCTGGTCGGCAAATCTGTGCCAGATGTAATGATAAATTTTTTCCGCCGCTAAGTAGAATCTGTAGTTCTCCATATCGACTGTCACATCTTTCGCTAAAGCATCAAATTCTTCTATTAATTCTTTTTTTAATTCTTCCGGTCCGCCAACTGGCGGATTCTGCGACATAACATATCTCGCGATATTCCAGAGCTTGTTGGCGAAGTTTTTGTAACCTTTGAATTTGTCCATCGAAACCTTGCTGTCATTGCCCACACTGGTGCCGACAATCATAGCCATACGCAATGCGTCAGCGCCATAGCTCTTTATAACTTCCAACGGATCTATATTGTTACCTAAAGATTTACTGATTTTTCTATTTTTCTCGTCACGGACAAGCCCGTGAAGATACGCAGTTTTAAATGGTATTTCTCCCATATGGAATTGGCTCATCAAAATCATGCGGGCTATCCAGAAAAATAAAATGTCATATCCGGTTTCCAAAACTGAAGTTGGATGATAAGTCTCCAAGTCTTTTGTCTGTTCTGGCCATCCAAGCGTCGAAAAAGTCCATAGCCCGGAAGAGAACCATGTGTCTAAAGTATCTTCGATCCTCTCCCATCCCGACCCGGGCTTTTTGATAGAGATGAGAGTTTCATTGTCTTTGTACCAAGCATTAGGAATAGGATGACCGTACCAAATTTGTCTGCTTATATTCCAATCTCGTAAATTATCTATCCACTGGAGATACACCTTCTCAAATCTTTCCGGGAGAATTTTAATACGCCTCTCCATAATGGGTCCACGCATTAATTCTTTTAGTGTTTTATTTCCCCTCTCTGCTATTGGCTTATTCACGTTGATAAAAAATTGATGGCGTTTCGGGAGAGTAATAATAGCTCCACCGCTTCGCTGGGCTTTCGGAACTTCGTGGGCTATTTTTTCCTGTCCTTCTAGAAGTTTATTATCACTTAGCCATTGAAGTATTTTCTCTCTAGCTTCTTTGATTTTAAGGCCGTTTACTGAGCGGTTAGAATTTATTATCCTTCCGTGTTCATTAATAACCTGATTAAACTTCTGACCTTTTGTCATAAGCCTGTGCCTCACCGCCATATCGTAGTCTTTTTTAGAGTGCGCTGGAGTTATACCAACTGCGCCTGTTCCAAATTCCGGATCAACAGACTCATCCGCAATTACTTTAATATCAAGCCCCGCCCCCATGAAAGTTACTCTATAGCTCTTCCCAATATATTTCTTGTATCTTTCGTCATCTGGATGAACAGCAACTGCTGCATCTCCTAATTTAGTTTCAGGCAAGGTAGTAGCAATAGTGATCGGAAATTCAGACGAATACTTGAATTTATAAAGTGTACCCTCTTCTAATTCATACTCTATTTCATCATCTGACACAGTCGTTTGTCCCTTAAGATCCCAATTAACCAGATATTCTCCGGCGTAAATAAGCTCTGCGTCATTCATGCGCATAAATGCTTCTTCAACCGCTCTCTTTCTATCATTATCTAAAGTAAAAGCTTGGCGTGACCAATCTAATGAAGCTCCCATTGCCCTCATTTGTTCTATTATTGTCTTCTGGTTCTCCAAAGCATATTCGTTGACCATCCTTACAAACTCTTCTCTCGAATAATCATTTCGAGATATTTTTCTCTCTTTTAGAAACTTGGTTTCGGTGGCGATTGCTGCATGATCGGTTCCCGGTATCCACAATGTCTTTTTTCCACGCATTCTTTCGAAACGGACCATTATATCTTCAATAGCAAGCATCAGAGCTGATCCCAGATGCAGTACTCCGGTCACGTTTGGAGGCGGCAGAATTATCGAAAATGACTCTTTGTGTCTCTCAGGCAAATTATCAGGGTTAAAATAGCCGCCTTTTTCCCATAATTTGTAGATTCTTGCCTCGGTCTCTTGTGGATTATATGGTTTAAGAAACTTATCGCGCATAAGTCTTCTTATGATACCACGGCCACGCGGCGTCTTTTATAAAAGACAATTGTAAAAGACATTAAGGACATATTTACATAAGAGACAAGTTTCCTCGGGCTAATATAGGACTTTTGTCCTTTATAATTTCTGGATTTTGTTGGATGCGTATAAATGCCGCAATCCCTATCATGATGGCATTGTCTGTAGTCAAAAGCGAAGTAGGAAAGTGCAGAGTGTAGCTATTGAGCTCCTGAAACTTCTCTCTCAAGTACTTGTTCGCCGATACTCCTCCAGCGACAATAACGGTCTTTACGTTAAGTGTCTCAAGAGCTCTTTTTGTCTTTTTGAAAAGCACGTCTACCACGGCATCTTCGAACTCTCTGGCGACTAACTCTTTTGAAATTTCCGGATTGTCTTTTAATTTGTACAGCACGGCTGTTTTGAGACCCGAGAAAGAGAAATTAAAATCTTTTGAATGAATCATGGGGCGCGGGAATGAAAATGTCCGGGGGACATTTTCATAATTTTTTCTAGCTTTCTCCGCCAATGCGGAAATTTTCGGCCCGCCGGGGTATTTTTCTCCGAGCATGCGGGCCACCTTGTCGAAGGCCTCGCCAGCGGCGTCATCAAGAGTTCTGCCGATAATTTCGTAACTTCCAAAATCTTTGACATGCACCAATTCAGTATGCCCGCCAGAAACTAGCAATGCTAAAGCCGGCAATTGTAAAGGTTTATCAATATTGTATAAGACGGAGAAAACATGCCCTTCCATATGGTTTACGGGGACAATAGGTCTGTTCCAGCGTTTGCCTAAATCTTCGGCAAATGTAATACCCGTCCAGAGCGCCGGTTCAAGGCCGGGGCCGGTGGTAACGGCGATGAAATCGACCCCCTCTGTCTTCGGCAACTCCCCCTTAGCAGGGGGAGTAATACCGGCTTCTTTCAGTGTTTGTTCTAGAAGGATTGGTAAATTTTTCTGATGTTCGCGCTTGGCAAGATTGGGGTAGACTCCGCCGTACTGCTCGTGGAGATGAATTTGGGACAAGAGAGTATTGCCGAGAACTTTTATTTCCGGCTTTTCAAGCGGCCCGCTTATATCAAGCAAGGCCACCGCCGTTTCGTCGCAAGAGGTTTCAATAGATAAGATTTTCATTTTATTATGGTCACGCATAATTTCTTGCTAGAAATTTGCGCGACCCCGCCTCGGCGCCGTCGCGCCTGCGACTCATAACGCTTCGCGTTATGACCCCACGGAGAGTCGAACTCCGCTTCTGAGCTTGAAAAGCTCATGTCCTGACCGATAGACGATGGGGCCGTTATTGAAGGCGGAGGCGAGAGGATTTGAACCTCTGAGACCCTTGCGAGCCTGCCGGTTTTCGAAACCGGTGCCTTAAACCACTCAGCCACGCCTCCGTACCAGCTCGTTTATCCTAGCATTTTAGGCAAAAAATGTTAATATTTTCGCACTCGCGCGGTTAGCTCAGTTGGTAGAGCATCCCCTTGACGTGGGGAGGGTCAGAGGTTCGAGCCCTCTATCGCGCACTTACCGGGCGTGAAGATACAGATAAATATCCTCGAGCGCTTTGACGGCGTCGCCCGCGGCGATATTGTTCTGATGATAAAGTCCGTCGGTGGAATCTCCGGCCGCCCAGATACCCTCGACCTCCGTTCTCTGTGTTTTATGGTCTACCGGAATCTGTTTAATCTTATTTAAATTGATGAGCCTCTCGACAAACCACGTGGTCGGCACCAGTCCTATCTCGACGAATATCCCGCCCACTTTTAATTCATAATCCTTTCCTTCACTATGATATATCATAGTGTTCACGAATTTATCTCCTCTAATCTCTTTCGGCACGGCGTTCTTCAAGGCTTTCATCTTCGGGTGCGCCAGCACTTTCTCTACCGTGGCCTCATCTCCTTTGAAGGTGTCGCTTCTGTTCAATAGAGTGACGGAGTCAGCATAATTTAGAAGCTGGGCGGCAGTCTCAAAGCCCGCGTTGCCGCCGCCGATGACAGCGACATCTTGGCCCGCGAAGAGCGGACCGTCGCAAGAAGCGCAATAAGAGATGCCTTTATTTTCAAACTCTTTGGCCCCCGGAATCTCAAGTTTCCTGCGCGTACTGCCGGTAGTAATGAGCACGGTCTTGGCAGTGTAAGTCTGGCCGCTTTCTGTTTCTATTTTGAATCCAGATGTTATCTTATTTACCCTATCCAACTTGATGTCCACAATATTATTAGTATAATGCCTCAAGTGGTCTTCGAGAAGTTTGCCGAAGTCGGCGCCCGAAATATTTTTTGTCCCTATCCAATTCTCGATGCCCATCGAGTCGGTAGACTGGCCGCCGAAGGACTCAGTGATGAAAATAGTT
>CAYFFP010000006.1:32839-33194 GCA_964342515.1 uncultured Candidatus Saccharibacteria bacterium | reverse complement strand
CTTTGTAATTGATTGTAAAAGAGCAGGATATGGGCTTGGAATTTCAAGCGTCCAGTCTTGGAATGGGCGTTCAAGCCTCAATATCAATCGCGATTTTGAAAGCATATTCGGAATTAAATTTGGCGAACAAAAGCCCGATATTCATTGACGAGCCAGAATTATTTTTACATCCTCAAGCACAAAGAAATTTCTATAAAATTTTGCGTGAATTATCAGAGGATAAAAAGGATATAAATGGAAATATAATCAGGGAGGGAACACAAGTTTTTTATACCACTCATTCGCCAAATTTTTTATCTACCGGAAATTTCAATGAAATATTTATCGTAAGAAAAACAAAAGAAAAAGGAACGTT
>CAYFFP010000006.1:32446-32829 GCA_964342515.1 uncultured Candidatus Saccharibacteria bacterium | reverse complement strand
TGGGAACAGACAGCGAACAAGACAATATCCAAAAAAATAAAGCGATTCTGGCATTATTTGGAGAAAATGGAATAGATTATCCAGACGGCACGCCGAAAGAAAGATATTTAGGATTTGAAAAAGAGTTTGAAAAACATTTGGGATTTGAAACAACTAAAAAGGGCTTGGATTTGTTTATTGAAGTAAAGAAAAAAATAACTGAAAATTCAATCGGCGTGCCGTCTTGGGTAGAAACACTAAAAAATAAAATAAATAATTTGTCGGAAGCTGAAATTGAAAGTATTTTGAAAATAAGCTAATATTTAGAAAACCCCGCCGAAAAAACCTTTTGCCGAAGCGAGGACGGCTCGGCAGGAGGGGGGTGGGGGGGGGAATGCCGAGCC
>CAYFFP010000006.1:0-32436 GCA_964342515.1 uncultured Candidatus Saccharibacteria bacterium | reverse complement strand
GGGCGGGTCAGTTTCGTTCAAAATGGGTTCGTGCAAAGTTTAGAATTGAGCACACTTCTGATATAATCAATTCATGTCGCAATTCTACAACGACGCTATTTTTTGGATAGAGGTTGATAAGATAAAGCCCAATCCCTACCAGCCGCGCCGCGACTTCGACGAAGCGCAGCTTAAAAGTTTAGCGGACTCTATCCGTCAGTATGGCGTACTCCAAGCGCTCGTGGTGACTAGGAAAGAGATAGAGAGACCGGACGGGGGTCTCTCCGCTGAATATGAATTAGTCGCCGGGGAAAGACGTTTGCGCGCGGCACGGCTGGCGGGGCTTTTACAAGTGCCGGCTCTCATTAGAAATGGCGAAGACACCGATCTCATGAAGCTCGAGCTCGCCATTATTGAAAACATTCAGCGTGAGGATCTTTCTCCTGTAGATCGTGCCAGAGCTTTTGAAAGATTGGCAAAAGAATTCGACTTTACTCACGAAGCGATAGGCAAGAAAGTGGGGAAGAGTCGTGAATATGTCAGTAACACCTTGCGTATCCTGATGTTATCTGAGGTAATACTCCAAGCGCTTTCTGAAGGGAAGATTAGCGAAGGCCACACTCGTCCGCTCATGATGCTTATCGATAGGCCTCAAGAGCAAGAAACTCTTTTCAAAGAAATTCTTTTCAAAAAATTAAATGTCCGAGAGTCGGAACAAATCGCGAGGAACATTGCCGTTGAGCGCGCCAGAAAATTAGTCGACCAAGAACTCGTTGAATTGGAAAGCCAACTCAAAGAAAAATTAGGCACCAGAGTGCGCATCGAGAAGAAGGAGGATGGGGGAACGGTCAAAATTGATTTCTTCAACAAAGACGATCTGCGCGCCCTACTCGAACGTATTAATGAAGAAAAAGGGACGGTAGAAGATATGCCGAAGAGTGATGATGACGAATCTCTTTATTCCGCCTCAAACTTCTCTATTTAGCTAATTTATGAGGATTATGATTTGGACAAGATTTATCCGAGCAGCGTTCGGGGATGGTCTTGGTGCCGACCATCATTAATGCTCCGCAGATTTTGCAAATTTCCCCGGTTGGCTTGGCTTTTATCGCATATTTGCAATCAGGATAATTTGAACAGGAGTAGAATACCCCGAACCGTCCTCGGCGCTCGGTCATGAAGCCAGACTTACACACTGGACACTCGACGTTTGTCGGTTCGGGCTTCTTCTTTTCCTCCAAAGGCTTAATCCCATGGCATTTCGGGAAGTGTTCGCAAGAGTAGAATTTGCCGAAGCGGCCAAGTTTGATAATCATTCCCGAGCCGCAGACCGGGCATTTGATATCTGCCGGAGCTTTGCCTAAGTTGGTGAGTTTTTCTATTTTTTCTTTCGATTTCACTTCCTGAACAAATGGCGCGTAGAAATCGGAGAGAGTTTTCGCGTACTCCCGCTTGCCGTTAGCAATATCGTCGAGCTTGTCCTCCATCTCGGCGGTGAAGGAGTCTGAAATGTATTTGGTAAAATTTTCTTCAAGAAAGGTCGAGACTACTTCTCCCGTGTCGGTAGGCTGTAGGGCTTTGTTCGTCTTGTCTACATACTTTCTATCCTCGAGAGTCTTGATGATCGAGGCGTAAGTAGAAGGCCGGCCGATGCCGCGCTTCTCGAGCTCTTTGATGAGTCCCGCTTCGGAATATCGCTGCGGCGGGAGAGTCTCTTTCTCCTCCGATTTCATCTCGGTAAGCTTGAGCGCTTCACTGATTTTAAACTTCGGCAAGATGATATCTTCGCTTGCTGATGCCGGATCCGCCTTAAGCCAGCCGTCGAAAAGAATTCTAGAACCATTTAACCAGAAGTCGGGGAGGGAAGATGTTGACACCGAGTGTCGAGAATCCTGTTGACACTCGGTGTCAACATTTGCAACTACTTTTGTCCGCATCACTTCCGCTGATTTCATTTGGCTAGCCACCGCGCGCTGCCAGATCAGTTGATAAAGCTTCTTCTGCTCATCTGTCGCTCCGGTATTCTCTATATTTAGATGCGTGGGGCGGATAGCCTCGTGCGCCTCTTGAGCATTTTTGCTTTTTTTGGCAAAGACACGCGATTCAAAATAATTTGCTCCGTATTTACTATTCACGACATCTTCGATCTGTTTAACCGCTTGCATGCCCAAGTTGGTTGAATCGGTGCGCATATAAGTAATGTGTCCGGCTTCATACAAACGCTGGGCGACAGACATGGTGCGGGAAGGTGACCAGCCGAGCCGTGAGCTTGCCGCCTGTTGTAAGGTGGAAGTGATATAAGGTGGTCGAGGGGAGCGAGAAACTTTTGTTTCCTTTATGTCGTCAATCTGCCACGTCGACGACTTGCCGAGCTCGATAATTTTATCTACCTCAGCTTTATCACGTGGCTCGATAGAGCATTCGAAGTCTAGACCATTTAATATCGCGATAATCTTCCAAAAAGTTTCTGGTTTGAAAGCGCGGATTTCCCGCTCGCGTTCCATGATGATGCGCAGAGCGGGAGACTGTACTCGGCCGGCGGAGAGTCCGTAGCGCACCTTCTTCCAGATAAGCCCGGAGAGGTCGTAGCCGACGAGCCGGTCGAGTACCCGGCGGGCTTCCTGCGCTTCGCGCAAGTCGGTATCTATTTCTCTGGGATGCGCGAGGGCTTCTTCAACCGCTTCTTTGGTAATCTCGTGGAAGACGATGCGTTTAGGAAACTCGAGGCCCGCCGCTTCCTGAATGTGCCACGAGATGGCTTCTCCCTCGCGGTCTGGGTCGGTGGCCAATATCACTTCATCGGCTTTTTTCGAAAGCTTTTTAATTTCGGAAATCACTTTCTCTTTGCCCTTTACCACTTCGTAATGAGGGACAAAGCCCGCTTCTATATCTATGGCGGTTTTATTCGACTTCGGCAAATCGCGCACGTGTCCGACGGAAGCCACCACGCGGAAATCCTCTCCGAGATATTTCTCGATAGTCTTGGCTTTGCTCGGCGACTCGACAATCAATAATTTCATTTTTAAAAAGTTTTGCGGACTTCGCCCATCTCTTCCTTAATCAATCCCTTGATCTCAAGTAGCGAGAGTATCGCGCTAGCCGTGCCGGTGTCAAGTTTGGATTGGCGGATAAGTTCGTCGCGCGAAGAGGGTTCGTCGAGAATTTTTATGAAAGTTTTCTCCTCACTCGTCAGGTCTTCAATATCCAGAAGGCTCGGAGCTTCATCCCGCCGCTTAAGACCCAAGAGTTCCAAGATATCGTTGTGGTCTCGAATGAGCGCCGCGCCCAGTCGTATTAACATGTGCGGACCGTCGGAGGTGGTGGATGTCACCGGTCCCGCAACGGCGCCGACTTCGCGATTATATTCTGTAGCGAGACGAGAAGTAATGAGCGTGCCGGACCTCTTTTCCGCCTCTATCACTATAGTGGCGTGGCACATGCCCGCCATGATGCGATTGCGGCGAGGGAAGGCCCAGACGCCGGAAGGCATCAGGTCATCATATTCAGACATTAGTCCGCCTCCGTTCTGGAGAATCTCATTTGCCAGTCCCGCGTGCGAGCGGGGGTGTATTACCGAGCGGTCTAACCCGGAGCCGGGAATAGCGACAGTTTGAAGTCCGGCGCGGATGGCCGCTCGGTGCGCGATAGAGTCGATACCCAACGCTAAACCCGAGACTATGGTAATCGGTTCTCCGGCAAGCGCCATAATCAGCGACTCGCACACCTCGCGGCCGTAGACAGAATACTTTCTCGAACCTACCACCGCCAGAAGCTTATTGCCTTCGCGAGGCAACTCTCCCTCATACCGGAGTTGCGCCGGCGGCTCGGGAATCTCCCGCAGTAACTCCGGATACTCGTCTTTCCGTAACGTGCGTCTCATTGTATTATTGTAGCGATGCTTGATATCAAGTTTATCAGAGAAAACAAAGAACTAGTGGCCACTGCCTCCAAGAACAAGAACCGCGAGGTGGATGTCGACGAGATTTTGCGTCTGGCCGAGGAGCGCAAACGTCTCCGCGTCGAGCTGGACCTCCTTAATCAGAAAAGGAGAGAGGTTGCCAACACGCGCGACCATGCTCTGGGCAGTCAGATAAAGATAGACGCGGAAGACTTGGAGAAGCGATACGCGGAAGTAGACAAGCAGTTTATCGCCGCGATGCTCAAGGTGCCGAATATTTACTCGGCCGATACTCCTGTCGGTAAGGACGAGAGCGCCAATAAAGTTATAAGAAGTTGGGGAGAGCCGACAAAGTTTGACTTCACTCCCAAAGAGCATCATGAAATAGGAAGAGCCTTGGGAATTATTGATACAGAGACGGCGGCCGAAGTTTCCGGTTCGAGATTTACTTATATCAAAGGCGATCTGGTTCTTTTGCAGTTCGCGCTTATCCAATTCGTCTTGAAAATTTTAGTCGAAAAGGGTTTTACTCCAGTTATCCCTCCTGTTTTTATTAAGCCCGCGGTGCAGAATAGAATGGCCCGCTTTCTTACGCCGGAGGAGCATTACATGTTTTTAAACGACGACTTGATGCTCATCGGCAGCGCCGAGCATACGTTGGGACCGATGTATATGGACAGAATTCTAAATGAGAAAGACTTACCGATCCGTCTCGCCGGATACTCGACCGCCTTCCGCCGCGAGGCGGGAACATATGGCAAAGACACCAATGGTATTTTCCGTCAGCACCAATTCGACAAGCTCGAGCTGGAATCCTTTACTCTGCCGGAGGACTCTCTTAAAGAACAGGAATTTCTGGTTTCTATTCAAGAAGAAATTTTGCAAGCGCTGAAACTTCCTTACCAAGTGGTGATAGTCTCCTCGGGAGACATGGCTTTCCCCGATTACCGCCAACTCGATATCGAGACGTGGCTGCCGGGGCAAGATAAATACCGAGAGACTCACAGCGCGGACCTTACCGGCAACTTCCAGTCGAGGCGTCTCAATACCAGAGTGAAGCGCGCCGACGGAACCCTCGAGCCGGTGCACATGAACGACGCTACCGCCATCGCCATCGGCCGCACTCTCATTGCCATTATGGAAAACTATCAGCAGAGAGACGGCTCGGTAAAAATTCCGGAAGCCTTGGTTCATTATATGAACGGCCAAACCGAGATTAAATGAAGATAGTTTCAACGGGCAAGACCCTTTCCACCACCGAGTATTACCGGAAAAAGATAAGAGCGAGGAGAAAGCGCTGGCTCGCCTTCGGTTTAGTTGTCATTCTTTTTCTCGTAATACTTGTTTTTCTCTCGCGCTTAGAATATTTCCAGATTAAAGAAGTTAAGATTGTCGGAGCTCAAGTCGTTTCGACGGAAACGGTTCAGGATGTGATCCGTGATGTGATTAGTGGGAAATATCTCTGGTTCGTACCGAAAAGTAATGCGATAATCTTTCCCGAAGGTTTAGTAGAAAGTATTCTTCTTCGTAAATTCCCGCGCTTATCTTCTATCGATCTTTCACTCGAAGGTTTGGAGCGACTTGTCGCGAGCGTAGTCGAACGAGAACCATTCGCTCTCTATTGCGAAGCGCTTGCCCCGAGCGAAGTCGAGGGGTGCTACTTCCTCGACGAGTCCGGCTTCATCTTCGACGAGGCGCCCATCTTTTCCGAAGGGGTGTACTTGGTTTATTCCTACGAGACGCCGCTTACAGACCCCTTGGGGCGGGAATTTCTGCCACGCGAGGTTTTCAAAGGACTCGAGGCATTCATCAACTCCTTTTCTTCTCTCGGTTTTGAGCCGGTGGCAGTTGTCGTGGGGGAGAGAGACTTAGCCGTCTCGACTTCCAGAGGCGCAAAGCTTCTCATCCGGCGGGGAGGTAATCTCGGTCTCACCCTTTCCAATTTGGAAGCGTTTCTTAAAGATGAGAGTATCCAAGCTC
Organism: uncultured Candidatus Saccharibacteria bacterium; assembly: GCA_964342515.1. Classification (GTDB taxonomy): domain Bacteria; phylum Patescibacteriota; class Minisyncoccia; order Phycocordibacterales; family Zambryskibacteraceae; genus UBA5004. Next base: position 26,579 of record CAYFFP010000006.1, on the reverse strand, counting down.
AAGCAGACTTCTTGGAAAGGGTCACGGAATTGGATCTCCGAACGGAGAATAAGGTTTTCTACAAATTCAAATAGTATAATGCTTGCATGAAGAAGGAGAAAAGCGCCGGAGTTCTCTATCGCAAATATCGTCCGCGGGAATTTAAGGACGTTATCGGTCAGGAGCATATCGTGAAGGTCTTGGAGGGGGCGGTAAAGCTTGGCAATATCGCTCACGCTTATCTTTTCTCCGGTTCGCGCGGCACGGGCAAGACTTCGGTTGCTCGCATCTTCTCTCGCGCTATCGGCACTTCCGCCAACGACCTTGTCGAGATGGATGCCGCCTCGCAGACTGGCGTGGACGACATCCGCGCTTTGAACGAGAGCGTCTACACTCTGCCGTATGAATCGCGCTTCAAGGTCTACATCATCGATGAAGCGCACATGCTCTCCAAGGCGGCCTGGAACGCCTTCCTCAAAACTCTCGAGGAGCCGCCCGCCTACGTTGTGTTCATCTTGGCAACGACCGAGATAGAAAAAGTGCCCGAGACAGTCGTCTCTCGCTGTCAGACCTTCACTTTTAAACAACCCAACCTCGCGCTGCTCAAAGAATTTGCTCTCGAAGTGACGAAGAAAGAGGGAGCGAAGTTAGAGCCCGCCGCCGCCGAACTTGTAGCATTACTTGGCGATGGCTCCTTCCGCGACGCTCATGGTATTCTTGAAAAGATTTTGACCATTCATCCCACTTCGCCAAGGCTTCGAGGGACGCTCTCGATTACGAGAGCGGAAGTGGAGATGGTGACTGGCGCGCCGAAGGCGGAATTGGTAAGAAACATTTTAGAAGCAGTGGTGGAGAAGGATTTGGAGAAGGGGATGAAAGCAATTCAAAAAGCAGGGGAGGCCAATGCCGACATGAAGCTTTTTGCGAAGCTCATCCTTGAGCGCATGCGTTTCCTTTTTCTTCTGCGGCTCAAAGCCGGCATGGATGATTATATTGCCAAACAAGTTTCCGAAGACGATTTCAAATATCTGAAAGACCTCGCGGCTAAAGCCGGCCCCGACCTCACCGCCGACACTCTCCTCAAATTCATCGAAGCATACGAAAACAGCGGCCGCACCAGCATCCCCGAACTCGCTCTTGAACTCGCCCTCTCCGCCACCACATAAACAACATCCTTAAATTCTCAAGTTTGTAAGGGTGAGTGGTTTTGCAGAAACTTTGCATTTTGAAAATCGGGGTATAATGAAAAAATGAAAAAGTTGTTTTTCTTGGCTGCGCTAGTTTTCATGACAAGTAGCCAGATAGCTCTAGCTGAAATTACCAACCCTTATACGGTAGATGAGAAGTCACAAGTCCTTTTTGGCGATAGCTGGGCGATAATTACCGCAAATTCTACATATCAAGGTTTAGAAAATTATACTCACGACTACGTCAACCATTATCTGCATATTACCTTTACCTATGCGCGCAATGGGGGAGTCAACTTTGGTTGCGGATTATCTGCAAGTTATCCACCTCGACTTTATATAACTTTAACTGATCCGCGCGCGACGACAACTCCCGGCAAAAAAGCCAATGACATTGTTTATCATCCGCACTTGCAACAAGATTGCACGATAAATTGGTATTTATACGATATTCAATTCAACAACGCGGGATATCGCTGGAAAGTTTTACGCTCTGGAACAGAGGAAATTTTGAATTTAAATATTACTACTCCCGGTCTTACTAATACCGATTGGGCAGCGCTAGCAAATGACTATCTCTTACCGCCAAGCGAGCACTCAATGTCTTTTACTCCTGTGCCAATAACTCAAACTCCGCCCGAGCCGGAACCGACATTAGCGACCACGACCCCAGTCATCATTGTGCCGGGTATTATGGCTACTGAATTATTGGAAGATAAAATTATTGATGATTTGATATGGCCTAACACTATACAAATTGTAAGTTCTATATCCGACGATTTTCTAGATGTATTAAAAATGAATGAATTAGGAAATGCGATTAACGAAAAAATTAAGCCAGGTGAAGTTATTAAAACATTAAATAATGCTGATTATTTTGATGGGCTTTTGAAAGAGCTTTCTTTAAGTAATTTCGACTTACTGGAGAACTCATATGATTGGCGATTAGATATAGAATCTTCCGCTTCGAAACTTGAAGAAAAAATAGAAGAGATTAAAACTGAAAAAGGAGTATCTGAAGTAAATATTATTGCTCACAGTATGGGCGGATTACTGGTGAAGAAATATCTGAAAGATTACGGAGGAAGTTCTGTAGATAAATTTATTGATATAGGAACTCCACACACCGGAGCTCCATCTGCTTACAAAATATTGATGTATGGGGATAATTTAGGAGTAAGCAAGTTCTTGGGTTTGGTAAATATAAATTCGGAGAAAATCAAAGAAATTTCTCAAAATATGCCTTCTGTGTATCAGTTGTTGCCTAGTCAAAAATATTTTGATGACTATGGATACTATGTCTTCAATGCTGCAAGTGGTTCCGATAGGCTCACTTTTACTCAAACAAGTGATTATCTAAAAGTATCTGGTCGCAATAGCACTTTGGTTGACAGAGCCAATGTATTCCACCGGGAGATTGATGGTTTGGATCCCGAAGACTACGGGGTGGAGACTTATAATTTTGTTGGCTGCGGCACTCCAACAGTTGGACAGTTCTACATCCTTCAAGAAGGCGATCATCCCATCTATAACATTAGAATGATTAATGGAGATGGTACCGTGCCTCTTAAGAGTGCGGAGGCTATTTCTGTCCCTACTTTCTATGTAAAGAATGTCCAGCACGCATTAATGCCCAGTACTTCCGGAGTGAAAGAGCTTGTAGCAGAGATTCTGAATTCTACCAGTACAACATTCGATATATCTCCCTACTCAAATCTGGCTACAACTGCTTTGGGTTGTGAGATACCGGATGGAAAGATTGTCAGTTTCCATAGTCCTATAGAACTGCATGTTTATAATGATTCTAGCGATCACACCGGTCCGGACAGCAACGGGGATATTGAGAATGAGATCGAGGGCGTGATTTATGAAATAATTGGCGACAACAAATTTGCCTATCTTCCAGACGGATCTAATTACGAGATTATCGGCATCCCCATTAGTACCGGTACGTTTGATGTTCGAATAGGAGAGATAACTAATGGGGAAGTAACATCTCTAAGTTATTGGAATCAACTGCCGGTCAGCCAAACTAGCTTTATCATAGGAGAAGAAACGCCAACTACAATCTTGAATGTTCCGGCTTCGGCTGTTTTAAGCGAAGATCAAGCCCAAGATTTAACAAAGCCGGTTACAGAACTTCAGATTAAGGGAAATAAAATAAATCAGAATGATTATATTTCCTCTGTTCAATTTACGCTCTTTTCTACCGATGATAATGCGGGAGTGCTTAAGACCGAGTATTCTCTGGATGATGGCCAGACCTGGATAATTTACAGCAAACTGGTTGTTATAAATAAGAGAGGAGGAGTAAAATTGATGTACAGATCTATAGATAAAGCGGGGAACATGGAATTAGTAAAATCAAAAATTATAAACATAATTTGGCCAGGTAATTCTGGAAAGAAAAAATAATATGAATAAAACTATATTAATAATTGCAGTTATTTTAATAGGTCTTATCATCTATGTTGCGAATACGCTTGAATTTGGAAATTCTTGGATTTAATTAATACGGCTTGGCGATACTTATCCGCAGAGTATTTAGAATGCGAGTATAACAACACCCTTAAAAACTGGAGTTTTTAAGGGTGTTGTTAGATATTCTGGGGGAGCCATTCGATGAGGCGCTTCCGGTGCTGGTCGAGAGTCCATGTGTTCTCAATCTTGAAGAGGGAGAGATGCTCGTCCTTAAATTTTTGGAGCAATGCCAGAGAGACTTGAGGATGATTCTGGGGCATGTTTTCGTTATAACTTTTCAGAAACTCGTGAATAGTTAGGGGCAATTCGTTGAGAGGAATAAAGTTAGGATCTCTTCTCATTTCTGCATGATACCATAAATAGAATAAAATTTCAATTTTTATAAATTAAATCGTGGAAAAACTATGATTTTTCTGTTAGATTTAGCTGGCATTGCGAGGTCGTCTAATGGCAGGACAGGAGCCTTTGAAGCTTCTAATGAAGGTCCGATTCCTTCCCTCGCAGCAAAAGTTTTTATAAATTGGCAATCTTTAAAGCTTTCTGTTATAGATAAGCAAGACACTCTTCAGGAGGATAGGGATGAAAGAGAGGGTTATCAAGAGTACTCTCTGCCTTCCTATCCGGGGAAGCAGATTGCTCTTGGCAAGAAAGACCAGAGGTGTTTGTAAAGGGCGTCTGATTCCGTACGGCGGGCAAGTCAAGCCTGAGGAAGAGGTGAAGGTTGCCGCTATCCGTGAACTCTTCGAGGAGTCAGGGCTCATCGCCACGAACGGCTCTACGCTGAAGGTGGCTCACATAGACTTCCACAACCAGAGTCGGTGCGGGGAAGCCTTCATCTACGAATGCCATGTGTTCCTCGTCGGTAACTGGGCTGGGAGCTTGATGCCAACAGAGGAGATGGTCGAGCCAGCATGGTTTGAGATATCTCGCCTGCCATTCGAAGAGATGATGCCGGCGGACCGCTATTGGCTCCCGCTGGTACTCTCGCGGATGAAAATCTATGCCGAGTTCTGGTATGGCCAGAAGCAGAAGAGTTTGCTCTGGCCGCCCGAAATCCGCGATGTCGGAATAGGAACGCCATAACGCCCGCCCCTCGACTCGCCCCGCCTGAATTAGGCGGGGCAAGCTCGGGGCGGGCGCTTTGTTTTGCTTGCCGTGAGCTTGTCGAACTGGTAAATCCATAAAATTTGTGGGAATATCATGGGCTAATTTTACTTCCCCAGCCCTCTGTTAAGGAATTGAAGGTTATTAGATTGTGTTTTGTAGACGTCTTGTAGGGCTGGTTATTTTGTGTGATTATTTTGGTAAGCATCTTAAATTAACTTAAAAAATTATGAATAGAAAACCAGTGACGTCTTCTAATATCAGATCTGTCGGATACGATGAAAATAGTCAGACTTTAGAAGTTGAATTTAATTCAAATGATGTGTACCAGTATCTGAATGTTCCAGCAAGAATCCATGTTGAGCTCATGTCAGCGGGTTCAAAAGGGCAGTATTTTATAAAAAATATAAAAGAAGTGTTTGAATATAGGAAAGTATGATTACACTATCTTTAGATATACAGAATTGTTATGGAATAAAAAGCTTTAAGAGTACTTTTAATTTTAATCCAGACAGAACAGTTGCGGTGTATGCTTCTAATGGCGTAATGAAAACATCATTTGCAAATACCTTTAAAGATATATCGAGTAATAAGACGCCCTCAGACAAAATATATACTTCTAGGTCGCCAATTTCAGAAATAAAAGATGAGAAAGGTTTATCTATTAACCCAGCATCTATTTTTGTAATAGATAGATTTAATGAAAACTTCTCCTTGGAAAATGTTTCTGCATTGTTAGTAAGCGATGATTTAAAGAAGAAATACGACGCGATTTATAATAGTATTGCCGTAGCAGAGGATTCTTTATTTAAAGAAATAAAAAAACTGTCTGAATTAAACTTAAATATAAGGAAAGAATTATATAAAGCTTTTAATGATAAAAATATTTTCGAAATTATTGAAGAAGTGGAAGAGACTGTTGTTAATGAAACTAGCCCAATATTTGGGAAATTGGAATATGAAGAGATTTTTAATGATAAGACCATTCCTTTCTTGGAGACGGCTGAAATAAAAACTGGAGCTCAGAACTACGCTGATACTTTTGAAAAAATTCTTTCTAAGACCAGATATTTAAAAGAAGCTTTTAATCATTATAACGCCGAAGAAGTTTATAAAAGTTTAAGTAAACATAATTTTTTTGTAGCAGGACATTCTATAAATTTATATGAAGATGAAAAAAAGCCTGTAGAAATAAAAGACGCTAAAGCTTTCCAGAAAATTATTGAAGAAGAAATTGAATCGGTTGAAAGTGACCCCATCCTCTTAAAGGGATTTAGAGAATTAGATGATAAATTTAAAAGAAATGAACAATTGAGAACCCTTAGTGGTCATATTACAAAGAAAAGAGATATTATTCGCGAACTGGTTGATGTAAGTAATTTCAAAAAACATGTGTGGATATCTTATTTTATTGAAAACAAGACTCTATTTCAGAAATTATCTGAAGAATGTAAAAAAGCTAAAGTAAGCATGAGTCAGATACTAGATGAGGTGAAAGCAGAAAAAACTATGTGGGAAGAGGCAATTGGTATATTTAATGAAAGGTTCAATTTACCTATTACTCTAAGTATTGGAAATAGAGAGGATGCAATTTTAAAAACAAAGGTTCCTGATGTGGTTTGTGAATTTAATGATGGGGGAGTAGAAGGGCCAATTAAAATTAAGCACGAGACACTAATACCATTTCTCAGTAGTGGAGAACAACGGGCCTTCTATCTTTTGAATATAATATTCGAAATTTTAGTAAGACAAAAAAATAAGACAGAAACATTATTTGTTGTAGATGATATTGCCGACTCATTTGATTATAGAAATAAATATGCCATTGTTCAATATCTAAAAGAAATAACAGAAGATCCATTGTTTGCTCAGATAATTCTTACTCACAACTTTGATTTCTTTAGAACTCTAAAAAACCGCTGGGTAGCTTCTGACGATAATTGTTTTATAGCTTACAAAGAAAATAGTGAAACTAAAATTAAACCGGCTGGAGAAATTAATAACCCTTTTGTTAATGATTGGAAAAAGAGTTTATCAGACTCAAGTAAATTAATAGCCTCAATTCCTTTTGTTAGAAATTTAATTGAATATACAGCTGGACATAATGGTGACTATCTTCAATTAACAAATCTTTTACATATCAAGCCTACAACCAGAACTCTTAAGATTAGGGATGTAGAAAAGATTTTTCAAGCTTCTGTAGATCCAGCAATAAAATTCACAAGCCCAAGAATAAATGACTTTGTAATAGATGTAATTTATTCTGAGGCGAAAAGGCTTTCCTTAAACTCAGATGATGCCAATTTAGAAAGTAAGATTGTATTAGCTATAGCAATCAGACTATTAGCCGAAGAGCATATGATTAAGGAAATAAATGATCCAAAATTTGTGGGTTTAATTTTTAATCATCAAACTTATGTTTTATTCAAAAGATATGAAAAGATAAATCCTAAGCCGAGCGTAAATAATCTTAAAATTTTAAGAAAGGTAAATTTGATGACTCCAGAAAATATCCATTTAAATTCATTTATGTATGAACCTATTCTAGATATGAGTAGTAAAGAGTTGCGTGAACTTTATAAAGAAGCCTTAACTCTTTAGTTATGAAACCTGTAGTTTATGTAAGACATCCAGATATTCGAGGAACCAAAACTTATCAAGACGTTATAAGTAATGTACTTAAGCAAAGACTTAGGGAAGGTGAGGTGAAGAAAGAATGGTGTATTGGTGCCGGGGCAAGTGATATTTTTAGTTATAAACATATTTATAGACCACGCGTAGATATAGCTGTTGGACCTTTTAATATACATATTGCGGATAACCATCTTATTAATATGGGGTTTATCAAAAATACACCATTGTTAATTAAGCTATTTCAAGCAAAAGGTAGGGAGTTGGACGTAAGTTTATTAAATAAAAATCCAAGATGCCTTTTGGCTATTGAATTATTATTTAGCGGTTCCTCTAAACACATGCTTGGAGATTTTGCTAACGCCAGCATGATGGGATTAGCTGGGGTTATTGTTACAAGTAAAAGAAATTATAAGAAAGTTGCTCGCCTTGCAAAGTATTTAGAGTACGTTCAACAACTTGGGAAAGCTCCCGTTGGACTTTTTTCTAATGTATTAGTCTTTGAAGCAGATGAGTTCTTGGAGGTAATTTCTAAGTAAACTTCTGCTATCATTTTTAGGGTCGAATCCGTTAAACTGGCAAATCTCTAAAATTTGTGGAATAGTGATGGCATTCAAATATGGCAAAGAAAAAGATCTCACAAATGAAGCTCTTATTGGGATATTATGAGAAAAATCCCAAAAGAGATATTAAACATCCAGAAATTGTTGATTGGGCAACCAAAGAGTGGAAGAAGAAAAAAGGGGTTAATTTTAGAGATCCAGACCGCGGGATAAGAAAACTTCATCAGAATGGCTATTTGATTAAGGTTAGTAAGGGAGTTTATAGATACGATCCAGATTTTATAAAAACTCGTTCGCTTGAAGATTTTGATCCCAAAACAAAAGCGGAAATACTAAAGCGAGATGGATATAAATGTGTCATATGTGGCCGCGGTCTCAAGGAAGGAATGGAACTTCATGCGGATCATATAAAAGCCAAAGACTACGCAGGGCAAGCTACACTTGAGAATGGCCAGACACTTTGTGGCCAACATAATTACTTAAAGAAAAATTTCGGCCAGACAACACTAGGGAAAAAGTATTTTATAAATCTGCTAAAAGTTGCCCGAGCTTCTCAGGACAATAAATTTATAAATTTCTGCGAAGAAGTACTAAAACTATTCAGCAAATACGAACTAGATACTCATATCACTGACTAGGACAAGAGTTTGGGCTGATTCGTGATCTCCTGCAAACGTCCCTTAGCGATGTCACAGTATTTTTCATCAATTTCAATTCCGAGACCTTTTCTATCGTGCTGATGGGCAGCAATTAGGGTGGATCCACTTCCGAGAAATGGGTCAAGGACGCTGTCTCCAATAAAGCTAAATAACTTTATACATCGTCTAGGCAGTTCAATAGGGAATGGCGCAGGATGTCCACCGGCACCCTTCTTGCTCTGACCGTTGAAGGTCCAGATGCCATTGGTCCAGTCCATGAATTCCTTCTTGGTAATATCATTTTTCCTGCTACCTCCAAGCTTTTTCCAACTATCTTTATATAACACTAAAATTAATTCTACCGGGGCTATTACATAAGGTGCCGAGGCAGACATAAAGGAACCCCACGCGGTACGTCTCGAAATATTTCCCTCATTCCAAACAATTGTGGAATGATATTTCCAACCTATTTCCTTAGCAATTTTAGTGAAATCTGCTCCTACTGATTTCTGACCACCCTTGTTCTTATCAAGAGGAATATTCAATAGGAAACGTCCATCACTTTTGGCCAGCTCGAAGCATTTTTGCATCCATTTTTGAGTGAATTCTAGGTATTTTTCGTAAGATAAGTTATCATCGTGAGAATTGTAATGTATATCAATATTGTATGGTGGGGAAGTAATTATTAAATCAACGGAATTGTTAGGTATTGAACTGATTTTTAGGATATCGTCTTTGTAGATGCGTACGCTTTCTGTTTCAAAATAAGCTTTATTTTTTTGCTCCTGTTCCTCAAGATTTCTAATGGTGCTAATGACCTTTCCCTGAATTACTACCTTTTTAGAGAAGAAAGGTTTTAGATTTGGATTTGCGGGTTGTAATCTAATTCTATTTTTCTCCTTGTAAATTTTCTTTAGAGTAACCTCGTTGTCATTTAGAAGTGCTACCGCAGTCTCTCCATTTTCAACTGAAGATTGAGATCTAACGATAACCGTATCACCGTCGAAAATACCTTCTTCGATCATACTGTTTCCAGCAACCTTTAATGCATAATGTTTACCCGTGCGTGATAAAAGGCTTTTGGGAACATTTATAGTCTCATGTTCCTCAAAGGCTTCTATTGGCTGTCCAGCCGCAATATAACCCTTGAGCGGTATAGTAGCCATCTCTCTGTCGGCAATTTCTATAGAGCGATGGAGTTTACTCTTCTTCGACAGATATCCGGAACTCTCGAGCTCTCGTATGTGTTGATGAATGGTAGAAATTGAACTTAACTTTAACCCTCTGCGTATTTCTTCTAGAGTGGGGGAGAAACCTTTCTTCTCTGTATAAGAGTTGATAAATTTTAAAACCTTTTGTTTAGTTGGTGTAAGCATGCCTATATTATAAGACGATACGAACATAAACCGAATGTTTGTCCTGTGGATAACTTTCGGTAAATTTTCGGTTTATTGAGTCTAACAGTCTTTGGCTGGCAAAGGAGGGAAGAAAGTTGTAGAGTTTTTGTGGAGGCCACCTACGCTCTTGTAGGTTTCGGCGTGCCGAAGGGGGTGGATATGGGGTTCTTCGCTTTCGCGGGAGTTTTCTCGGCTTTGGGGGTGCTTGTGGCCATTGTCGGAGCCTTTCTTGCCGATACCGGCTTTGTGCCCGAGTTCGTTCCGGAGGCCGGCGTCTATATGCTGATTGCCGGCATTGGTCTGCTGATTACCGGCTGCTGGCCGGGGAAGCCGATGGCGCGCCGAAGAGTCCGGCAGTGAAGTTCTTGAGCGCCCCATGATTCCGCTCTAGCGGAATCATGGGGCGAATTGTTTTAGGGTATAATTCGTTTATAACATTATGAAAATTCCTAAAGCGGGAGATAAGGCGCCGGAGTTCCGGCTCCCGGACCAGAACGGCAAGATGCATACGCTCCGAGGCCACAAAGGCAAGTGGGTGCTTTTATATTTCTATCCCAAGGATGATACGCCGGGGTGCACTGTCGAGGCGTGTACGATACGGGACCAGTTCCAGAATTTCAAAAAGATTAAGGCAGTGGTGCTTGGCATTTCGAAGGACTCGGTCGAAAGTCACAAAAAATTTGCCGATGCGTACAATCTGCCTTTCAGACTCCTTTCTGATACGGACAAGAAGGTAATACGGAAATATGGCGTTACCTCCCGCGCCTCGTTTCTCATCGGTCCCGATGGCAAGATAAAAAAGGTCTATGAGAACGTCAAGCCGCCCAAGCACGCCGCCGAGGTCCTTTCCGACCTTACAACATTCTTACAAACTTGAGAATTTAAGGATGTTGTCGGGGTTCTAATTCGAGTCATTGGTTTGTCATAATTTATATATGAGAAATAAAGAGAAGATTTCCATAAATGTTATTTACGACAAGGAATTGAAGAGAATTACCGGAAAATACGCAGAGCAATTCCTAGTTCCTTCTCTCTCAACATCGCTAGATCTTCTTAATTTATTATTTAATAAATATCCCAAAATACAGAATTTTCCTCCGGGCGTACTGGGTTTCGAGAGAAATGGCAAAATACCGCAATCCTCTCAGATTTTAGAACATAATGACCGTTACCAATTTGTTGTGCGTGACGACGAAATTTCCGAATTTGACATGAAAGTCTTACAAGCTGTTGCTGATGAGGGGGACGAAGGGTTTCTTGTTCCCGTTGGAAGCGAGAAAGAAATAGAGAAAATGCTGGATTGCGCCTGGAAACGTATCCCTTGTGGGCAAGATTCTTGCCCTATCTGTGGCAGAATAAATCGAGACAGGAAGAAATTCATTGCTCGAGGCAAAGACCCAGACTTACCCGAGTCAGTTTTTGAATCTGTAGGTGCGCAATTTGCCGAAACTTTAGCTATGGTTAAAAAAGATGCCGAGAGAATGGGGATAGATATCACTAATCTGGAGAATGTGGAGGATGTTCCGGAACCGGAATCTTTTCCTCTATCCGTTAAAGCTGAGAGATGGTATAAGACGTTTAGAAAGTATATTGAGGAGGAAGAGAAATCCGGCGTCCCATGGCTTCTTACAGAAGAGTTCTTAGATATTATTTGGTACGCAGGTATCTTGAATACAAAAATATACAGACAACTCTGTAACAGATGGTACATGGATAACAAAAAGGGATATGGCGACTTTGACTATCAATATACCGCAAAAGTTTTAAAGCAAGTGTGCCGGATTTTAGATAATGCGTTTAAAAAATTGATGCCAGTTAACCCTTATTTGCGACAATTCCAAAAAATTTTCTCGGAACTAAAAGTTGAAGTAGTAAAGCTATAATATCCACAACACATCCTTACAAACTTGAGAATTTAAGGATGTTGTGTATGATTTATCCACATGGCTTCAAGCAAAATCAAGAGCGCCAAACAGATGGAGCGGCATCTTAAGGGTATCTCCAATCACTATCGCATTGCTATCATGTTGTATATTGCAGAGCATAATAATCCGACTTTAGATGAAATAGCGAGCGCGCTTGATGCTAATGAAAAAACTATCGGCGAACACACCAGGAGACTGGTAATTGCCGGGCTGATTAATAAAAAGTATCGGGGTAAATTCGTCGAACATACTCTCTCGCCGTATGGCAAGATGTTCGTAAGTTTTCTCCAATCATTCCAGCGCATCAAATAACATCCTTACAAACTCCAGTTTTTAAGGGTGTTGTTATAAGAATGTGGGGAATCGATACGTTTAGGTAATTAATGTAAAATAAATATATGGTAAAAAGGAAAAAGACAAAAAGACAAAGTTTGGCAGCTCCGACTTCGCTAAAGCTACGACGGGCAAGTCAAAAAAATATTAAGAAAGCGCAGAAAGCTCGAAGAAGGCAAGACAAGAATGTTTAAAGACAGGAGAGAAGCCGGGAAGCTTCTGGCGCAAAAGCTCATAGGATATAAAGGAGAATACCCGTTGATACTGGCACTGCCCCGAGGCGGTGTGCCGGTAGGGTTTCAGGTTGCAAGAGCGCTTGAGGCGCCGCTTGATACTCTGGTGGCGAGGAAAATCGGCTCGCCGAAAAATCCGGAATTCGGAGTCGGAGCTATCGCACAAGGAGATGTGCTTATCTTGGATAAAAATATGGACAGGAAGGAGCTTGACCCGATAATTGTCAAAGAGAAAGAAGAGATGGAGAGGAGGATTTTGAAATACAAAAGCGGGCAATACGGCGCGAGCTCCCCGGCTAAAATAATAATTATCGTGGATGATGGTCTCGCTACAGGTGTAACCGCTCGTGCGGCCGTCGAGTCGGCGTTCCTCCAATACAAGCCGCTCAAATTAATCTACGCCGCGCCCGTGTGTGCCAAAGACTCTGCCGGAACTCTCCGCGACTTGGTGAATGTCGTCTGCGTCATGGAACCGGAGCATCTCATGGCAATAGGCGAGTGGTATGAGAACTTCCCCCAAACCTCCGATGAAGAAGTAATCGAACTTCTCGAAAAAGCCCGAACTTCTGCCGAAAGCTCTTGACGAACCATGGGGACGTTCTACAATGAAAGTGTTATAAATGGGGCCTTAATTCGTCTTGTAAAATTATGAAAGCTTTAATTTGGATAATCATTCTGGCGCTAGTCGCTTGGGGGGTCTGGGCATTAATGAGCAACGGCGACGCCGTGGAGAATGCCGACACGGGAGCGACTGCCGCCGGAGCTTTGAACTCGGACGCCAATGTTGACACCGGTGTGGATGCTTCCACCGATGTTGATACCAGCGAGTTCGAGGACAAGGGGTAAACTAATAGTTGGTAGGTATGAGTTAGTATAAGAAAGCCATTCCGGCGGCTTTTTTGCTTTTTCTTTATTTGCTATAAAAGGCCGCTTCGACATCGTCCCACCAGCCATCGCCGTCGGAATCGCGGGTAAGGGGATCGGTGTTGACGCACTTATCTTCCACACTCTCCGGGAGGCACCACTTGACGCTTAATACTTTAGGCGCGCCGGTTTCGTCTCTGGTAAATAAGAACGCCAATCTTAAGGAGTCGGCAGTAGCCGGAGTAAGCATGACAATCTGCTTCTCATCGAAATGGATTTCCGTAAAGTCGCCTTGTTTCCAGCTCTGCGTCAGGGAGTAGACGGAGTCCATCAAGGAGTTACATTCTTCTCGGGTCTCCGGGTTTGCGCAAGTGTCGGAGATTTGGTGGGAAAGAGATTTAATTCCTAGGAGATTATGCTCCAAGGCATACGTTCTGTATTGTTCAAAAACTTTCCATGCTTCGGCGCCGACCGAAGAACTGCCGGTAAGAAATGAATTTAACTCTGGAAAGGACAAGGTATCCTTAACGAAAAATATCGCGACAACGGCTAAGGCGGCCGCCACGGCTATATATTTGCTCATGTCTTCAATATAGCATAAAATATTGAAACATGATCTTTTTCGACCGCGTTTCCAAAGTTTATCCCGATTCTTCGGTGGCGCTGGAGGACATCACTCTCTCCATAGAACCGAAAGAATTTATCTCCATCGTGGGCCCCTCCGGCGCCGGCAAGACCACTCTTCTTAAATTATTTCTGGCGGAAGAGCGGCCGACCGAGGGCGCCGTTTTCTACAACGATACCGACGTCCATACTTTAAATAAAAGAGAGATCGACGACTTCCGCCGCAACGTGGGCATGGTCTTTCAGGACTTCCGGCTCCTGCCCAATAAAACCATTTACGAGAATATCGCCTTTACCATGGAGGCCTGCGGCCGGACGGACGAAGAGATAGAGCAGGATGTGCCGCATGTCTTAGAGCTCGTCGACCTCTTGCCGAAAATCTGGAACTTCCCCAAAGAACTTTCCGGCGGTGAGCAGCAGCGGGTGGCTATCGCCAGAGCTTTGGTCAACGAACCCGACATCATCATCGCGGATGAGCCGACGGGCAATCTCGACCCGGTCAACACTTATGATGTGGTGCAGATTTTGAAGAAGATTAACGATTTAGGCACCACCGTCATCCTCACCACTCACAACAAAGGTATAATAGATTCTCTCGGCCGGCGCGTTGTTGCCATGGACAAGGGCAAAATTGTGCGGGATGACTTGAGCGGCAAATATTACGGCTAGAATGAAAATTGATAATTGGAAATTGAAAATTAAAAGAGTGCTACGGGCGGGCTTCTTCAACTTCTGGAGGAACGGCACGGTCTCTCTGGCTTCCGTCCTAGTGATGGTGATAACGCTCTCCGCCATCGGATTCATTTCCTTTGCCGGCGCCGTACTCGACGCCTCTCTCGCGGAACTGCGCGACAAAATCGACATAAACGTCACCTTCGCTCCCTCTGCCGAAGAAAAAGATATCTTAAATATCAAACAAAGGCTCGAGGCGCTGCCGGAAGTGCTTCTGGTCACTTACGTTTCCCGCGAGGAGGCGCTTACGGCCTTCAAAGAGCGGCATAAGAGCGACCAGTCTATCCTCGCCGCCTTAGAGGAGCTGGGAGAAAATCCCTTGGGCGCGGTGCTTAATATCAAAGCGCGCGATCCTTCGCAATACGCTTCGGTAGCCGAGTTTCTCGAGGAGGGCTCGACCCTCTCGGCCGAAGGGGTAAGTATTATCGACCGCGTCAATTACTTCCAGAACAAACAGGCCATCGACCGGCTGACCAGTATCATCCGTTCCGCCGACCAATTGGGCTTGGCGCTTACCTTGGCGCTTGCGGCAATCTCGATGCTTATCGCCTTCAACACCATCCGGCTTACCATCTATATCGCCAAGGACGAGATAGCGGTCATGCGCCTCGTCGGCGCCTCGGTAAGCTACATCCAAGGGCCGTTTGTGGCGGTGGGTATTATCTACGGTCTGGTGGCCACTCTCATCACGCTCGTACTATTTTTCCCCATAACGTATCTTCTGGCGGGAGCCACGGAGAGCTTCTTCATCGGTTTCAATATCTTCTCCTATTATCTGCGTAACTTTTTCGAAATAGCTTTCATTATTCTAGTATCCGGTATTCTTATCGGTTCGCTTTCCAGCGCTTTGGCCATTAGAAAATATCTGAAAGTTTAGAAATTATTTTTGTAGTATAGTTGAGCTAGACCGGTCTGAAGGGTCTTACGGAGGACACCCTTATGCAAATCCAGTTTACCTGCCTGGAATGTCTCGGCCAGCACGTCAAAGACAAGCACATCTGCCCTGTAGGGAGTCTCTGCGCAAGGGACGAACACTTCGACTTCTGCCGCCACTGCAAAGGGCTCATGATGGAAAACTTCGAGAAGCAATTCCAGCCGGTCCAGCCGGAAACCAAGACCGCCAAGAAAGACTTCAGCAACAAGCCCAGACAAGCGGGCCGACTAAGGTGGCTTCCATAGAGCTCAATCAGAACTTTTCGAAGGAGTCCGCAAGGACTCCTTCTATCTTATTAAAAAGTCAAATTAACCTTGAAAAAAGCTTATCTTTTCGGTATTCTTGAGCGGAATTATCAAATGATTTTGTGCCTAGAGCTGCGGGATCATCTAATCGGTAGGATACATGACTCTGAATCATGGCATCTAGGTTCGAGCCCTAGTCCCGCAGCTCTGGGTGTAAAATAATAAAAACACACATGATCAACAGGGACACAATCATAGCAATACTAGCGCTCGCGGCTGCAATCTCCGGCGGATATTTACTTATGAGAGACCGGGATATCGTGCCAGAGAGCACTCCGCAAGCACATGAGCAGGCGGTGGAAGAGACGATAGAATTTGTGTCTCTTATCGACAGGATACATCCGGACAAGATAAAAGTAATCAGTTCTGAAGCGGCCGAGTGGCCGAATAGTTGCCTCGGTTTGCCCATGGATGGCGAGGTATGCGCGGAAGCGTTGGTGCCGGGATATAAGGTAACTCTTGAAGCGGACGGGCAGATAATGGTTTTCCGCGCCAATAAAGACGGCTCTTCTATCCGTCGTGACCTCAAAGCTGAAAAATGAAAAAGGTCTTGTGGCTTCTTATACCTTTTATATTGCTCGGGGCTTATTTATACAAACCAGAGGCCCGCACACCCGTGTCGGAATTAGCACTTTCGGTCATACCCGAGAACCCGATTCAAGGCGAGCCGGTTTTGATTATGGTAAATGGAACTACAAGCGTCGAGTCAATCAAGTTTAACGGTAGGGAACTTAGAATCTTCGAGCACGAAGGCAAGCCGTCCGCGCTGGCGGGCATTGACCTGCGCGCCGAGACCGGTGAATACGATGTGGAAGTGTCTACTGTGCAAAGTCGGACTTTGCACAAAAAGCTGGCGGTAGGAGAGCGTGTTATTGCGAAAGTTCCCTTAGGAATTCCCGAAAAGCTTGGCGGAGATACGCCCGAGGCCGAGCAGGAGCTTATAAACACTTTGGTAAAGGAGGCGGTGATTATAAACGCGGTGCCGAGTGGAGATAAAAAATTATGGAGTAGCAAATTCAGATTCCCGCTTGAGGGAGAAATCTTTGTCACTGATTCCTACGGCTACTCTCGCATAACCCTCGGCTCAACCATCAGTCACAAGGGCGCCGACTTCCGCGCCGAGGTGGGCACTCCCGTGTATGCCATGAACAAGGGCTTTGTCGCTTATACCGGCTTCTTGCGCAACTACGGCCATACTATCATTATTGACCACGGTCTCGGCCTCCACACCGTTTATATGCATTTATCAAAGGTGGAGGTGGAAGAAGGGAAAAGAGCAAACAAAGGAGATTTAATCGGGTATTCTGGAGATACCGGCTACGTTCTTGGCCCACACCTACACATATCTGTCCGCATCAACCACATCTCCATTGACCCAATGAAATTTATGGAGATTTTGGGGGAATAATACGAAAGCGCTCCGACGTATGTCGGAGCGCGTGCTTAGGTGATCGTGGGATTGGGAAGAGTTAGTTGCGATAATCCGGTGGCGTGACTACCGTTCTTCTGGCGAAGTTCCACCAAGGCTTTATAAGCCTCAGTGCGCCGGACCCTCTGCCTTTCGATTTCCCTGTCGGCAGCCGCAATTTCATCGAGCAGGTCGCGCTCTGTGGCTCCAGTATAATTCATTTACCACCTCCCCCTAGGTGCTTTCTGGAATCTTATTGTAAAATAACTTCAATGCTCGCGCAACTGAAAAAACTCAATACACCACAAAAAATCCAGGATTTCCTTAATTCCCTTAAATTTAATTTCAAAGATACCCATAATTCGGTGGAAATTTGCTTGAAGAAGAGAGAGGCCCACTGCTTCGAAGGAGCGCTTCTTGCCGCCGTCGCGCTTCAGATGCAAGGCCAGAAACCATTACTTCTAGACTTGAAGACCGTTCGGCCCGACTTCGACCACGTAGTGGCGCTGTTTAAGAAAGATGGTTATTGGGGCGCAATATCCAAGACCAACCACGCGGTTCTGCGTTACCGCGAGCCGGTTTATAAAAGTATCCGCGAACTGGCCATGTCGTATTTCCACGAATATTTTCTGAAAGATGGCAGGAAGACTCTGCGAAGTTTCTCCAAGCCCTTCGACCTGTCAAAGGCCGCCTTTGACATAGATTGGCTGACAGGCAAAGAAAATTTGGCGAACCTCGCCCACAAACTTGACCGCTCTCCGCATACAAAAATTCTCTCGCCAAAACAAATCAGAAATTTAAGAAAAGCGGATAAGATTGAGATAAAATCCGGGGAGATTGTAGAGTATAATAAATAAATGGCATTCCACCATCTTCGCGCCCGTACGAACAACAAATATCCGTTCTTAGATAAGATACTTTATGTCGCGGGCCTTGTCTCCATATTCATGATGATCCCGCAAATCAGACTTATCTACGCGACCAAGATTGCTGCCGGCATTGAGCCAATAACTTGGATAGTGCTGGCGATTCTCGACATACCGTGGATAATCTACGGCATCTTGCACAGAGAAAAGCCCTTTATCCTAATCTATTCCCTTTGGCTCATTGCTAACTTCCTCGTCTTCCTCGGCTCGGTGCTTTATTAAAAATGCAAAACGCCTTCCTTGCGGTCGGCGCCTTGCCCTATAATTATCTCTCTGGGCCAAAAAACGTCAAACAATACCTGTGGATAACTAAACTCCAAGTATCACCGGTATCACGATTGGCTTCTTGGCGGTGCGTTGGAAGAGGAAGCGGGAGACATCTTCAGTCACGACTCCTTTGGCGAAGTCGAAGTTGATGGGGTTTGAACCGACGGTGACATTCTCAATGGAGCGCTTGATGATGCTCCTTGCCTCGGAAAGAAGCTCCTGCGATTCCCGCAAGTAAACGAAGCCGCGCGCGATGATGTCGGGAGACTTCTTCAACCGGCCGTTTCTGGTATTGACCAAGGCGATAACGACGAAGATGCCGTCTTCGGCCAGCATCTTCCGGTCGCGGATAACGATGTCGGAAATGTCGCCGATGGAGAGTCCTTCGACTACCATATCGTCCGAAGGCGCCTTTTCGGGGAGTTTGACGAATTCGCTGCCGCCGTTTCTCAACTCGATAATAGAGCCGTTATCGGGGACGATGATGTTCTCGCGCGGACAGCCGAGGTTAGCGGCGAGCTCCGCGTGCATCTTGAGACGGAAGTGAGAGCCGTGCACCGGCATGAAATATTTGTAAGGAATTTGTTTATGGATCCACTCCAATTCGCCCCTCTTGCCGTGCCCCGAGGTATGCACGTCGGAGTCGAGGTAAGTGATAATCTTCGCGTCGTGGCGGAAGAGGTTGTCCTTCAACTTCTCCACCGCGCGGTCATTGCCGGGGATGACGGAGGAGGAGAGAACAATCGTGTCTGAGCGTTGCAGGCGCACGTATTTGTGTGTTTTGTTGCTCATGCGCATCAATGCCGCGAACTCTTCGCCTTGCGCGCCGGTGGCGATGATCATGATCTTGTTTGCCGGATGCTTCTCGATCTCCTCGATAGGCATGATGTGCGAGGTATCGACCAAGTTTAAGTGCTTGATAATATCGACGTTCGTCCTCATGCTCCTGCCCTCGATGAGCACTTTCCTGCCGTAGCGTCTGGCAATGTTTATAAACTCGACGATTCTTTCCACTTGGGAGGCAAAAGTCGCCAAGATGATTCTGCCCGGAGCATCTTTGACTATGGTGTCAATATTTTTGAGTATCGAAGCTTCTGAGGGGGAGAAGCCGGGTTTGTCGATGCCGGTCGAGTCCATGGTAAAGAGAATAATGTTTCGCTCTTTAAACATCTTGTACTGCTCATATTCCTTCTCGGCTACCACGCCGTTCTCGTTCTCCACCCGCACGTCGCCGGTGTTGACGATGTCGCCGTAAGGCGTCTCGATGATGATGCCGGCCGAATCGGGGATGGAATGAGTAAGGCCGAAGAAGCGCGCCTTAAAGTGTTCTCCGATGGGGATGAATTTGTCGGCCGAGTCGACGACGCGGATGTCGAGCGGAGCGAGATGCGGGAATTCCGCTTGGCGCTTCTTGATGAGGAGCGCGCCGAATTCTCTGGTGTAAATGGGCGGGTTGCCTAAGCGGGTGATAAGGTAGGGAATGCCGCCGATGTGGTCCAAGTGGCCGTGAGTGATGACCAGAGCGCGGATTTTCTCCTTCCTTTCCTCCAAGTACTTAATGTTGGGGAGAATGTAGTCGATGCCGGGAGTGTCGTCATCGGTAAACTGGATGCCGGCGTCAATGACGATGATATCGTTCTTATACTCGACCACCGTCATGTTCTTGCCGATTTCCTCCACTCCGCCCAAAGGGACAATGCGCAGAGCATCGCCGATGGGGGGGATTATGTCTGCCGGCTTTCTGGCCGGTAAGGGCGCTTGAGCGCGGCGCCGAATAGACTTGTGCCGGAGACCGGTAGAGAATTTAGTTGTCGTGGGAATCATTAGGTCAATTAGGTTAATTAGAATAATTAGGTCAATTTAAAAATATTTTCCAAACCTTATCCGTTTCTATATACCAATCTCTGATGCCGAGGAAGCGGTCTTGAGCCACCGAGACGGACGAGATCCTTATGCCTTTAAGCTTATCCGGCACCACGTAGATGAAGCTCGGAGAATAGAGAAAGACTGCCGGAGTGTCCCTCACGAGCTCTCTCTCGAAGGCCGCCAAACTCTCTCTTACCTTCTCCAGATCTTCGGCGCTCCTCGCTTCTTCGAGGAGCTTGTCGGCTTTGGAGTTCGCGTACAAAGCGATGTTGAGCCCCGGGTCGTTTCTCTGCGAGGAGTGCCAGAAAGGGTAGAGGTCCGTCTCCCGGCCCACCACCTCTCCGAACAAAAGCGCGTCGAAGTGTCTCGGCCGGATGACGCTCTGGTTCAACTCTCCGGATTCGAAGTAAAGCACCTCGACCTCGGCCCCGAGACCGCGCCACGCCTCTGCCAGAAGTTCCGAGACCCCGCGCAATTCAGGAGCATCACCCGTAGAGATAGAAAACGACAATGAGATTGTAGCATTGCCTGATTTTTTTTCAAGGACGCCGGTATTTCCGTTCGGCTTCCAACCGGCGCCACTTAAAAGTTTCTTAGCTCCCTCCAGCTCTTGTTCTCTACTCTCTATGGAGTCGGGTAACGGGCCGCTCAAAACCGTGCCGTAACCCAGAAGCACCTCTTCCACGATTCTCTCTTTGGGCGTCGCAAGCTCTAAGGCCTCGCGAACCTCTTTGTTCAAGAGCACCTTCGACCGGCTCTGATTGAAGAAGACCGCGAAGACTCTCGGCAGCGGAGCTTGCATAATCACGGCGTGAGAATCGTCGAGTTGAGAAAGCTTTTCCGGAGAGATTCCGGCCATGCTTTCTACCTCGCCATTTTTATATGCCGCTACCAATGTTTCTTCGGAAGGATAGAAGCGCAGGACGATATTTCTTACATAGGCCTCTTTACCTAAAGCGTTGTTAAATAGAGAAAGTTTATAGAAATCCGGAATGCCGCCCTCGTTCCTCTCCACTCGTTCGATTTCATAGAGACCGGAGCCGACCGGCAAGGTATTGAACTGGCTAAAGGAGAATTCGTCTTCGGTGACGTTCTTCCAGATGTGGCGCGGCAAGATGCCGGTAGCGAGATTATAAATAAACGGGGTGTAAGGCCTCTTTAAAGTAAATTTAACGGTCCGGTCATCTGTCTTCTCCACCGCCACACCTTCCCAGTTGCCTCGGCGGGGGCTCTTAATCAGTGGATCGGTAATTTTAGAAATAGTAAAGATGATGTCGTCCGCGGTGACGGACGCCCCGTCGTGGAAGCGCGCCTCCCTATTGAGAGTGACGGTATAGACAAGGCGGTTTTCAGAAATCTCCACGTTTTCCGCGAGGTCGTTTACGACTGCTCCCTCCGGAGTGACGCGCACCAGGCCCGAATAGACAAGAGCGGTAAGATTTTTGTCCGCCTCGGAGAGCGCCAGCACGGGATTAATAAAGCGCGGATTGCCCACCACCCCCTCAACTAAAGCGCCGCCTCTGGTCGGAACTTCCATAAGAAAAGCGTTAGAAACCTTCCAGAACAGAACAAGCCCCGATATGATAAAAACCGCGACGAAAAGGTAAAAGACGGCGCGCTCGGCTAAAGTGAAGGACTGGATAGTCCTCTTAATGGAACGTTCTTTAGGAATCTGGAAGCGCCTCCGGAGAAGCGCTTGAAGTTCTCTTAGATTCATTTAATTAGCTGAAGAGAAGCGGAGTGAGAGCCGAAATAGCGAAAAGGATGGCGATTAAGACGGTGGCGTTAAAGAGTGTCTTCTCAGCGCCGCGGCGGACAAAGCGTCCTCCGGCAGTGTCAGACCCGAAACCGGCGCCGAGCCCCGCCTCCGAGCGCTGGAGCAAGATGCCGGCCACGAGGAGAACGGCGAGAATTACCTGAATATAAGGAAGATAAGCCATGGCTTATACAGCAATTAATATTATCTCAATTTGACTTTATAATCAAGGTCGTATATAAAATCAGCACTATGAAGAACAAGATTATTCCCGTGGGAGAAAGGGTGCTGGTAAAGCCCTTTACGGAACAGGATTTAAAGAAGGGAGAGGGTAAAAAGAAACTGAATGATTTTATTCTGCCGGACTCGGTGGCGAAGGAGAAGTCGGCCAGAGGCAAAGTGCTCTCGGTGGGCGAAGGCAAGAAAGTTAGGATCGGCGATATTGTGGTTTTTTCCAAATATAGTTATGACGAAATAGAAATTGACGGAGAGGAACTTTATCTTATTAAAGAAGAAAATATACTGGCAGTAATCAAAAATGGCTAAGAAAATTATTTTTAACGAAGAGGCGAGGCAAGCTCTCAAACGCGGAGTGGACGCAGTAGCTAATGCCGTCCGCATCACCATCGGTCCGCGGGGAAGGAACGTGGTGCTCGATAAGGGCTACGGCTCGCCGATTATTACCAATGATGGCGTGACGATCGCCAAAGATATAACACTTGCCGATAAGTTCGAGAATATGGGCGCCGAGATCGTGAAGGAGGTAGCCGGTAAGACCAATGATTCGGCCGGCGACGGTACCACCACTTCCATCATTTTAACCCAAGCTCTTACAGAGGCCGGGTTCAAAAAGACTCTGACGGGCGCCAATTCCATGGCTATCCGTCGAGGTATTGAGGCGGCTACCTCTGATGCAATAGATGCTCTAAAAAAACTAGCTAAGCCAATCAAGGAACAAGAAGAAGTCAGGCAGGTCGCCACCATCGCGGCTGAATCAGAAGAGATCGGCAAAATCATTGCGGACACTATCAAGAAGATCGGCAAGGACGGCGTGGTTACCGTCGAAGAAAGTCAGTCCATGGGCATCGATTCGGAAATTGTCGAAGGATTAGAATTCGACAAGGGTTATATCTCGCCGTATATGATAACGAACCCGGAGAGAATGGAGGCGGAATACAAAGACCCCGTTATCCTCGTAACGGATAAGAAAATTTCGACTATAAAAGAAATCCTGCCGTTCCTCGAAAAGCTCGCCGCCACTGGCAAGAAGGACTTGGTTATTATCGCCGAAGACGTTGATGGGGAAGCGCTCACTACTTTCGTCTTAAACAAACTGCGCGGCTCCTTTAATGTTTTGGGTATAAAAAATCCTGGATTTGGCGAAAAGAGAAAGGATTTGACGGCTGATATCGCTAAGGTAATCGGCGCGACGATAATTTCTGATGATTTAGGCACCAGTTTTGAGAAAGCTGAAGTAGAAATGTTAGGTAGAGCCCGTAAGATCGTATCTACTAAAGATAGCACCGTTATTATTGGCGGTAAGGGTAATAAAAAAGAGCTTGAATTCTGGATTGAGAGTCTGAAGTCTCTTAGAGAACAAACTACTTCTAAATTTGATAAAGAAAATCTCGAGAAGCGCGTCGCCAAACTCACTGGCGGAGTGGCGGTTATCAAAGTCGGCGCCGCGACCGAGACCGAGATGAAATATTTGAAGTTAAAAATTGAGGACGCCGTCAACGCCACCAAAGCCGCTATCGCCGAAGGAATTGTGGCGGGCGGCGGCAGTGCTTTCGCCAAGGTTTCGAAGAAACTCTCCGATAAGTTCGAAAACAAAGCCGATGAATTCTCTCTGGGCTATCTGGCGGTGATTGAGGCGCTTAAAGAGCCGCTTAGACAAATTGCCAAGAACGCCGGTAAAGACGAGGGAGTGGTAGTGAATGAAGTTTTGAAAGGTGGTGCCAACTCCGGCTACAATGCTCTGACTGATGAATTTACCACTGATATGTTTGAGTCTGGCATCATAGACCCGCTTAAGGTTACCCGCGCCGCGCTCGAGAACGCCTCTTCGGCTGTTGCCATGCTCCTTACCACCGAAGTCGCTATCGCCGACCTTCCGGAAGAGAAGAAAGAATCAGGTCATTCTCATCCCGGTATGGATTATTAATCTTAATAGATGTAATACGTTATTACTACGCTGCAGCGTAGTAATAACGTATGTCAAAGATGCCCTCCGGCATAACTAGAACCTAGTCCCTAGAACCTGTATAATACGGATATGTCAGTATTAAATATTATTTTAATTATCGTCGCGGTTGCAGTGCTCTGGGTAATTTTCGCTTATAACTCGTTCATTCGTCTTATAAACAGGGCCAAGGAAGCGTGGGCGGATATCGATGTCCAGCTCAAGCGTAGATACGACCTTATCCCCAATCTCGTCAATACCGTCAAAGCTTACGCGCTTCACGAGGCCAAGGTGTTCGAAAACGTAACCAGAGCACGCGCGGCTGCCATGGGAGCAGGTAATTTGGCCGAGAAAGGCGAGGCGGAGAATATGCTCACTGGCGCTCTCAAAAGTCTTTTTGCCGTTGCCGAGGCGTATCCGGATCTTAAGGCCAACGAAAACTTCGCTAAGCTCCAAGAGGAACTCTCCGATACCGAGAATAAAATTCAGGCGGCCAGACGCTTCTACAACACGAACGTCCGCGACCTCAATACTAAGATAGAAACTTTTCCCTCCAATATTCTTGCCGGTCTGTTTAAGATAGTTAAAATGGATTATTTTGAGCTTAGCGAAGAAACAGCTCGCGAGGCGGTAAAAGTCAATTTGTGAACCTTTATAGACATCAAGATGCAAACATCTTCAAAACATGGCTTTTTATGGGCCTGTTTTTTGCGCTGATTATTTTCGCCGGGTGGGGAATTTCTTATTACTACAATGACCAAATTATTCTCTACATTGCCATTGCCTTAGCGATACTCCTCAATATCTTCTCCTATTGGTTTGGGGACTTGATCGTACTTAAGCTCCACAAGGCCAAGCCGGCGACGCGGCAAGAATATTTCGACCTCTGGAACGCGACGGAAAATCTCTCCATTACCGCCGGACTCCCCATGCCGAAGCTCTATGTCATCGAGGATGCGGCGCCGAACGCCTTCGCCACCGGTCGGAACAAAGAGCGCGCCATCATTTGCGTTACTAGCGGCCTTCTCAAAATTTTGGATAAGAACGAACTTGAGGGGGTAATCGCTCACGAGCTCTCTCATATCGGCAATCGCGATATGCTGCTCTCGACTATCGTGGTGGTGATGGCGGGATTCGTGGCGCTTCTCTCCGACATGTTCCTGCGCTCGCAAATGCGGGGAGATAAGAGAGGGCAGAACGGGGCCATCTTAGCCATAGGGGTCGTCTTAGCTATTCTTACTCCTCTGGCCGCCACGCTCATTCGTCTCGCCATTTCCCGCAAGCGCGAATTCTTGGCCGACGCCACGGGCGCGCTTCTCACAAGGTATCCCGAAGGGCTTGCCAGCGCCTTGAGGAAAATTTCCGCTGTTCCCGGACAGATGCGCACGGCTAATCACGCTACCGCCCACTTATTTATTTCCAACCCTTTCAGCTCCTTAAAAACTTCCAAACTTAATAACTTATTCCAGACCCACCCTCCCGTAGAAGAGCGAATCCGTGCTTTAATAGGCACATCTCATGACAGATGATAAGGATAAACGGATAGCAGAACTGGAAACGCAGGTTCGTGAACTTGAACGAGACCTCATCCACGACCAGTTGACGGGACTAAAGACCCGCTCGTTTTTCGAAGATGAAGCGAACGTCTACCTTAATGTCATAGCTCAAAATGAGCAAGGCAAGCGCAGAGAGTGGTTCGGATTCAAAAATATCAGTTTTATCTTCTTTGACATTGACCATTTCAAAAGCGTTAATGATAAATACGGACATGAGGCGGGCGACGCGGTCTTGCGTAAAGTGGCGAAGGTTATTCAGGCAAGTTTGCGGGCAGGAGATACCCCGGCGCGCTGGGGCGGAGAAGAGATGGTGGCGTCTCTCTTGGGAGCGGGGGAGAAAGACGCGGCGGCCAAAGCTGAAGAGATAAGGAAAGAAGTGGAAGAACTTACTTTCCCGGAAGCGCCGGGCCTTCGCGTAACGATAAGTTCCGGCGTCATCGCGTCTGGCAAGGGCATGGCTCTTGGGGAATTAGTCAAACACGCGGACCAAGCTCTCTACAAGGCGAAAGAAACCGGCCGCAACAAAGTGGTTTCTTATTCCGAATTAAGCTAATATTTTCTCCCATGGAGGCGTCGCATAGTGGCCTAGTGCGCACGCTTGGAAAGCGTGTAGGGCGCAAGCCCTCGAGCGTTCGAATCGCTCCGCCTCCGCCAGTTGGGAAAATGCAAATTTGCAGAGGTTGCCTCG
>CAYFFP010000005.1:30726-40533 GCA_964342515.1 uncultured Candidatus Saccharibacteria bacterium | reverse complement strand
CGGGCGGGCAAAATGAATTAAAAAGCCGAGAGCATTAACAATTTCAAGTTTTTAATTGAGTTAAGTATAACTCAATTTAGTGAATTTTTCAATTTAAAATTATTGAAAAATTCACTGGCTTTGCTTTGCACTCCGAAGCCTTGGCGAAGGATGTGGCGGCAAATTCTCGATCTTTGAAATGAAAAAAGGGTCAACACTGTGGTTGACCCTTGCGCTACCAGGTTTCGCACCCACCTGGCTAGGTGTCGGCTCTGCTTCACCGACGAGCTCTCCATTTTGTGAAAATGGGGACAAAGTTAGGGCTATTCACAAAGAAACGATTCCCCTCCAAATGTGACCTCGTTTTCGTTGAGGCCATTCTTGCTGACGATGTCTTCTGTCAGCAAGAGGTACCACCGACTCGGGGGCCCATACTTCGCTTGGCCAAACCGGCCCCGAGAATCAACGGGAAGATCCATTCTTTCACTTTCACTGTCCCGCCAGACCGGATGGATCACAAGCACATCCCGGCCATTTCCCGCGACTACGTAAACCTCGCATATGTACCCGCCCCGTCTCAGTCCGTCACTGTAGAATCGGAGCATCATGCCGCCGGGACGAACGTAGTAACCACCGGTCATGTCGTGGACCAGCTTCTTCAGTTGCTCGTCGTAACGTCCGGAATACTGACGTGCTTCGTACTCCGCGGTGAGCCTTTCGCTATGGGCCGCGACGGGGATGAAAGCACCGCCCCCAATGACAAGCGTGAGGCTGACGACAAACAAGGGCACGCTTGCAAATACCTCCTGTTCCTTGTAGTTTCGGAGAAGGTTCAACCATTCCGGGGTCTTTACCCGCTTGAGCCATTGCTTGGTCATCGCGATCGTCCAAACAGCTCCGACGATAAAAACCAAAAGGGAAATCAGCTCGTAGTTCATGACTACCTCATCAAGTCAAGGTGCTGTTCCGTGAAGCCCTCACGGTAGGGATTCCAGAAACTTCCGGAAATTCTAGTGTAAGTATAGCATATATGAATAGTCCTGTCAAGGTTCGCGCAAAATTAACAAAAAAGACCTTATTTTAGGCCATTTATATGAGAATTCTTAATTAATAAAAAATCTTATGAAAAAATTTCTTTTGCCCTTCCTTGGCACGCCGTAATTTTAAATGAAGGCGGCTACTTCAAATGAAATGCTTCTTAATAAATGCTCGGCCACTTCCAGATTTCAGATACTTCTCGAATTCGAAGGCTTTGTATTTATCTGCTATTGCAAAATAGAAATCTAAGTTGATTGGTAACCGGTCTCTTGTAGCAGGTACTTGACCTTTAGTATGACGAGACATTCTGTCTTTCAAATTATCAGTACAACCAATATAAAATCCATCTTTGCATTTCAGGCTGTAGACATAGTGCATGATGTAATTATAATCGACTTCGTTGAAACTACGTCGTATTGAAGGCGGACTGTGTCACGCCGAAGCCGAGCGAAGCCCACCTACGCCCTAGCGGGCTTCGGCGCGGCAAAGGCGGAGCCGGATGGATTCGAACCATCGAGGGCTTTTAAACCCTACCTCGTTAGCAGTGAGGCGCTTTCGGCCACTCAGCCACGGCTCCAGACTTGCCTAATTTAACATATTTATTGGGTTATAATAAGTTAGTAAATAAAAAATAATTTTATGCATAAATTAAATCCGCATAAGGTAGGTTTGGCGCTGGGGACGTTTAACGGACTTTTGCATCTGGTATGGTCAGTAGCTATGGGATTAGGGTTGGTCGCAGGGAGATTGAAATTCTTCCTCGGCATGCACTTCTTATCCGTACCGTTTGATACTCTTAC
Organism: uncultured Candidatus Saccharibacteria bacterium; assembly: GCA_964342515.1. Lineage (GTDB taxonomy): Bacteria > Patescibacteriota > Minisyncoccia > Phycocordibacterales > Zambryskibacteraceae > UBA5004. The sequence goes on along the minus strand of CAYFFP010000005.1, from coordinate 38,716 downwards.
CTTCTCTTGGGCAAGAGGACTAGGGCTAGTGGTGATAGCTATAATCGGCGGCTACATCCTCGGCGCGGTATTTTCTTTCATCTGGAACAAGGTTGGAGCATAGAGCTGAAAAAATTCTGATTCTTGATATAGTGGTACTTGGATTCGTACACCTTAGGAGGTTAGCGTGAGGAAAATCCTAGCGTTCGCAGTAGTACTGCTCTACGCGGGGATTGCCCGCGCCGAAGAGTCGGAGTTCCAATCCGGCAAATACCTACTTCAGGCAGCTCTGGATGCCAGGCACTGTAGTTACGACACCAAGTGGACGCCCATTTACAAAGAAGATTGGAAAAAGCCGGAAGATGGCGAGAGTGTCCTGGAGAAGATCGTTAAGGGAAACAAGAACTACTTGAAGGCGATCAACTCGCTTCATGGCTCTCTCGAGCAAATTTCAGATGACCGTCGTGAACTCAATGCGGCTATTCCAGTAGAAATCCGCTACCCGAGAAACGGATGGCGCACCATCGTCAATCTGCGTGAGCTTGAAGTTTTCTTAGAACAGAAACTCTACGGGAACATGTGGCTTCCGACCTCTTTTGTTCTCACCGTCAAGTACTGGAAGGGTGTTCTGGGACTTGGCCTAACCTTCCACGAAAGATATCAAGTAGTGGATCTCAAGTGCGATGCGCAGTAGCGCATCGCACTTTCGCTAATAAGATAAGATATAACCATGGATGCAAAAGATAGATTGACCGAGCACTTCCGGATATTGCCGGCGCAAGAGAAAGCTCTCGGCAGACTCGGCATTGAGACCATTAAAGACCTGCTTTATCACTTCCCCCGTTACTACGGAGACACAGCGGAAGTAACGACCATAGACAAATTAGAGAAGGGGCAGAGCGCCGTCATCTTCGGAGAGATCACTGGATTAAAGACCAGAAAAGCTTGGAAGAAGAAAATTCCGATGGCCGAGGCGCGTGTTACGGATGCCTCGGGCAGCATAAAGATAGTCTGGTTCTATCAAGCATACTTAGCCAAGATGATAAGCGAAGGCTCCCATGTGCGCGTAGAAGGCAAGGTTTCTGAAAGGAATGGGAGCTTATATTTCTCGAACCCGAAGATAGAACCCGCCCCCGACCTCTTCTCTCAAAAAAGCGGCCATTTTCTATACCCCATTTATCCAGAAACGCGCGGAGTAACATCCAATTGGATATACCATACGATTAAAAAGATTATGTCAAAGGCGGCCTTTGACACTGATCCGATACCGAAAGAGATATTGAGGAGATATAATCTGCCTGATTTAAAAACTTCTTTAATTTATATTCACACGCCGAAGAAGGTCGAGCACGCGGAAATAGCGCGCAAGCGCTTCGCCTTCGAAGAAATTTTATTTATTCAATTAGAAAAACAAAAAGCGCGGCACGAAGCGCGAGAGAAAGCCGGGTTCGTTATAGAGAAGGGATACAAAGATGTCGAAGATTTCGTTAAGCGTTTTCCTTTCGAAGCAACTAACGCGCAAAAGAAAGCAATAGAAGCAATATTAAAAGACTTTCACGCTGGCTATCCAATGAGCCGTTTGCTTGAGGGCGATGTCGGCTCGGGCAAGACGGCGGTGGCGGCCGCGGCAACTTACGCCGCCGTCCAAAGCAGATTACAAACAGCTTACATGGCTCCGACGGAAATTCTGGCGCGGCAGCATTTCGAATCTTTTATTCAATACTTTAAACATATGCCAACACAGATTGCGTTAATTACCGGAAGCGGGTGTTTGAAGTTCCCTTCGAAAGTAAATCCCAATGGCTTTACCAATATTTCCAGAACCCAGCTCTTGAAATGGGTGGCAAACGGAGAGATTGCGGTGGTCGTGGGCACCCATGCCTTGATCCAGAAGTCCGTGAAGTTTAAGAGTTTGGCACTCGTCATCGTTGACGAACAGCATCGCTTCGGCGTCAAACAGCGCGCGGCATTGATAAATAAGCATGAGCAAATTCCCCATCTTCTCTCGATGACGGCTACGCCCATCCCGAGAACTCTCGCTCTCACTCTTTACGGCGACCTCGACTTAACACTTCTTGACGAAATGCCCGTGGGAAGAAAGAAAATTATCACAGAAATCATTACTCCAGAAAGAAGAGCTGACGCTTACGAAAATATTAGAAAAGAGTTAAAGGCCGGTCGACAGCTCTATGTCATCTATCCTCTCATAGAGTCGGTAAAGAAAGAGGCTGAAAGACTTAAAAACGATATCTTCCAAGATTACAGAATTGAAATTCTCCACTCCAAAATGAAACCGAATGAGAAAGAACAAGTGATGCAAGAGTTCAATGACGGCAAAATCGACATATTGGTCTCGACTTCTGTCGTCGAAGTCGGAGTAAACGTCGAGAATGCTTCACTTATCATTATCGAGGGCGCGGAGAGATTCGGTTTAGCGCAATTGCACCAATTGCGCGGCCGGGTCCTGCGCGGCACGCGCCAGCCTTATTGCTTTGTATTTTCTGAACACAAATCGGATAAGACCTTGGAACGTCTCAAAGCCCTCACGACTGCGAAAAACGGCTTTGAACTGGCGGAATTCGACCTTGAGCAGCGTGGAGCGGGCGCGCTCTCCGGCACCAAGCAGTGGGGCATTTCAGACCTCGGTATGGAAGCGATCAAGAATTTGAAAATGGTCGAGGCCGCGCGATTTGAGGCACAGAAATTGGTGGAAAGCGGAGAACACATCGAATTCAAACCCCAAAAAATCCATTTTGAATAGTGCTAAAATAAAGGCGTGAATTACGAATTACTTGCCAATACTACGGCGCTCACCCATTTCACCATTATTCTCGCGGTAATTATCGGACTCTTGGTAAGCTTCCGTTATAGAAGATTTCGTCCGTGGGAAGCAGGAGCGCTTGTCTCGGTCGTCATCCTCTGGTCTTATTACGGCAACTGCCCTCTGACCATTCTCGAGCAGTACTTCCGTGACGCGGCGGGACAACAGGCCAACTTAACTTCAGTCGGCTTCCTCCCCTATTATGCCCAGAAGCTTTTGAACATCGGCTTCTCTTCCAGACTCGTCCAACAGACCACTTTCTTTACCGGCGGAGCGCTCTTCACCGCCTCGATCGAATGGCTCTCGCCGCTCATGCATTATGAATTATTCAGAGCGCGCAAATTTTTCCGCCGCGCAAAGAAGAAGTTCGTTTAATTGTCCGCCCGCTTGGATTCGAACCAAGGACCCTCGAGGTATAAGCTCGATGCTCTAACCAACTGAGCTACAGGCGGATTTGTGTAATATACTATAAATATGTTTCCTATGGGAGCTATTGCTAATATCTTAGTCGGGATAATATTTTTCGTCTTTTGGCTCACGGCTTTCGTTATTCTCTACCACCTTACCCGCTTCGGCGTGGGGACGATGCCGAAGAAGCTTGCCGCCCTTTTTCTCACTGGCAGCGTAACGCTCTTTTCCATAAGCGTAATTTTATACTTATGATTAAGCGGTTTATTACGTTATTTAAAGAATCATCGGAGAGCTTCGACGGGCAGGAGCGGGACGAGCCGGTGGTACTGCTTCTGCGCCGGCACCGCTTTACCATTCTTTTACCCTTAAGCCTTCTTGCTCTGGCTCTGCTTCCTCCTCTGGTCGCGTGGGATATTTTCGGCACGGAGCTTACAGCGCAAGGCCTATCTAATTTATTCTACTTCGCGGCAAGCATCTGGTATCTTTTCCTCTGGCTTGTGGTCTTCTATCTTATCACTATGTATACGCTCAATACCGTCATCATCACCGACCGGCGCATCATCGAGAACGAGCAGCGCGGCTTCTTCAACAGGAAGATTTCCGAACTCCACATCTACCGCGTGCAGGACGTCTCGGTGCACGTCAGCGGGTTCCTCGAGACCGTGCTTCACTTCGGCGATATCGTAGTGCAGACCGCCGCTTCGGAAAAGCAGTTCGTCTTCCACAAAATTCCCGAGCCGGAGAAGGTCAAGGACGCGATCATGAAGACCGTCTTTATCCACCAGTCCAAGATGCGCCTGCGCTAAAGGGTGTATAATAAATAGCGGTTGGCGACAACCTACCTGCCGGCAGGCAGGCCTTAATTAAATTAAAAGTAACAAAATGCACAAGATAGCGTTTACTCTGCTCATCATCGGTGGCCTCAATTGGGGGCTCGAGGCCGTGGGCTTTGGCTTGGGCAATTATTTGCCGGCGGGCCTGATGATGGTGGTTTATGTTTTAGTCGGGCTCTCGGCTCTATACGAGCTCTTCAGCCACAAGAAACTTTGTAGAAACTGTGCTCCTCAAGGAAGCGTGTAGACTTCACGAAAGACCGCCCTCGGGCGGTCTTTCGTTTTAGATCTGATGCTCGATATCTTGCTTTTTCTTCGGCATTATTCCATTGGCTACTAAAATCTCCTCGAATTCTTTCTGCTCGATGGTCTCCACTTCGATCAGCCGCTCGGCAATGGCATTGAGAGTTTTGCGGTGGTCTTTAATAATCTTCTCCACTTTTTTCATCGCCTCGTTCATTATGAGAGAAACCTCGGCATCTATGGCGGCGCCCACTACTTCCGAATAATCCTTATCCCCCACTCCCAGACCGAAGAGGGGTTTGCCGACGGAACTCTCGAGCGCGATCGGCCCTATCTTCTCACTCATGCCGTACTTCGTCACCATGTCGCGCGCCAGCGCGGTTATGACCTGTAGGTCATTTGATGGGCCGGTAGTTAAGTCGCCAAAAATTATTTTCTCCACTACATAGCCGCCGAGCCCTACGGCGATATCATCCAAAAATTCTTTCTTGCTCTGGAGCTTTCTCTCTTCCAGTGGCAACTTCATGGTGTAGCCGGCCGCGCGGCCGCGCGAGATGATGGAAATTTTATGCACCGGGTCGGCATACGGCAGAACAGAGGCAACCAGCGCGTGGCCTGCCTCATGATACGCGGTAATCTCTTTCTCCTTTTTGGATAATAGATGGCTTCTGCGCTCGGGGCCTAAGATTACCTTTTCAATCGAGCGGATCAGGTCGAATTGCGATACTTTGTTGCGGTTTTCGCGCGCGGCCAGAATCGCTCCTTCATTCATCAGCGAGTAGAGGTCGGCGCCGGAGAAGCCCGGCGTGCGCTCGGCGATAAGCTCCAAGTTGACATCTTCCGCGAAGGGCTTCTGCCTCGCGTGAATTTTCAAAATTTCTTCCCTATCCTTCCTGTCCGGCAGGTCAAGTATCACGCGCCGGTCAAAGCGGCCGGGACGCAGAAGCGCCGGGTCAAGCACGTCGGGACGGTTGGTGGCCGCCATCACAATCACTTTTTCATTCGGTTCGAAACCGTCAAGTTCCACAAGAATTTGGTTGAGGGTCTGCTCGCGCTCGTCGTTGCCCCCGCCAACACCGGTGCCGCGCACGCGCCCGACGGCATCTAACTCGTCGACGAAGATGATCGCCGGCGCCGTCTTCTTCGCTAATTGAAACAGGTCGCGCACTCTCGAGGCGCCGACGCCGACAAACATCTCGACGAATTCCGAGCCGGAAATGGAGAAGAAAGAGACTCCCGCCTCCCCCGCCACCGCCCTTGCCAATAAAGTCTTACCGGTACCCGGAGCGCCCATCAGGAGAATGCCCTTCGGGATTCTGGCGCCGATGTCCAAGAACTTTTTCGGGTTCTTTAAGAAGTCCACGATCTCCCGCAACTCTTCCTTCGCCTCTTTAGCGCCCGCGACATCTTTGAAGGTAACCTTTTGGCTTTTATCATCAGGAGAGGTCAAGCGCGCTTTCGACTGGCCGAAGGTGAAGGCCTGCATGCCGGCGCCTCTTACCTGCCGTGTCAAAAACCAGAGGATAAAGAGGATGAAGATAACGGGGATGAGAATAGGCGCAAGCGATGAGAACCAGTAGAAGAATCCCTGGTCAATCCTGATCTCTACTTTTACTTGGGAGAGCGCTTCCGCCGGCACTTCGTAATTATTTAAGGTGGTAGAGAGGGCTGTGTTCGCTTCTTTCTGGGAAACTTTCTTTTCGCCGCTTTTATAAGTGATATCGAGATTGTCTCCCGTCACCACTATTTCCGACACTAGCCCCGCCGAGATATCGCGGGAGAGCTCCGAGAGAGAAATTTTTTCCTGCTTCGAACCAAGTCCGGAGAAAAACGAGTAAGCGCTGATAAGCAAGAGGAAGATAAAGACAGCCAGCGCCGCCTGACCCAGAGGAGAGCGGCCGCGTGGCATAACTGGACCTTTGGAGTCTTTTTTGATGAGAATTTTCTTGGTTTTCTTGAGTTGGTCTTCCATCTGTCGCATTATAATAGGATATGACCACGTTTGCCAATAACCAGAAAATCCTCTTCGATTACGAGATTCTCGGGCGATTTACCGCGGGAATGGAACTTCTGGGCACGGAGGTGAAATCTATTAAGGAAGGTAAGACAAACTTACGCGGAGCGTTTGTATCCGTGCGCGGTGGGGAGGCATTTCTCGTCAATGCAGACATTCCGGCGTACCAGCCGAAGAACGCGCCCAAAGAATATGACGCAACCAGAGCAAGAAGACTTCTCTTGTCTAAGCGCGAGCTTGAAGAATTACGGACAGCCGAGCAAACTAAAGGATTGACAGTTGTGCCACTTTCGGTGTACAATAGAGGAAGATTTCTTAAGATTGATATCGCCATCGCCAAGGGCAAAAAGAAGTTCGACAAACGCCAAGCGATCAAGAAGCGCGATGTCGAGAGAGAAATCAGACGTGAGTTGCCTGCCCCGTGATCACCGCAGGTGATTTTACGGGGTAGGTTGTTCATTGTTAGTTTAAATACGGGGGTGTCAGTTTTGACACGAGAACAGCCCCTTATGTGCAAGCGGAGCTCTGATAACTCCTTAAACTTTCAGAAAATTTAGGTGCAAACTCAATTGTTGCACAGGCAAGGTCAATTGTTTCGCCGTACTTTACGGCAAACGACCTTGAGTTCGCCTTCGTTAGAGCGTAAGCTCGCGTAGCGTTCCGTCTCTTAGCTGAGTAATCCAGCATTAGGCTTAGAGGCGCTTCATCTGTTGGATCGTAACTCCGATATTGCTCGCATCGGAGCCAAACTTAGAGCTTGGAGTTACGGATGTTTTGTTTGATTTATAGTCCGTGATTCGAGATCTGCCAGCTGGCGGAAAAATCATTCTAAGCTTGTAGACTCATACCGAGCATCTTCATGGACGGGAGTTCAATCTCCCCACCTCCACCACTTCGCAAAACCGCCCGTTCGGGCGGTTTTGCTTTTTTAAATTGGGAGAGTAGATTAGTGACAGAGCATGAACCAAGGAGACATATATGAAAGCTACAAGAGAGCGAGTAGTGGACGAACTCCAATCGGCGGGATTAAGTGAAGACGAACTGGTGCGTATGGGCATCGAGTACTGGATCGACTACATAGTCGAATACAGGAGAACTGGTCATTGCGGGTCAGTAAACTGGAGTACTGTGGAGTTCATTCCAGTCATTTCGAAACTGCTTGAGGCTACCCGCACTGTAGCGGCCAGATCCGCATAGATTTTAGACCGCCCCTAAGACCGCATGGTTCGCCCAGCGGTCTTTGTTTTTTAATACACTTCGTCGTGTGAGCCGATGTTTACTCGAGAGAATGTATAAACGATTTTACGTTTCTGTAGCGAGACACCTTACCAAGTCCTATTTCATGGTCATTATATAAGGACGGGAGAATAAATCAAATATTTCGGTTTTATTTCCACTTCGTGCTATAATAGCGGTATGGAAAAACAGATAGGCACTGTTACCCATTGGTACGACAAGATCGGCGTCGCGGTGGTCTCGCTCACCGGCCCGCTCTCCAAGGGCGACAGGATAAAAGTAAAGAAGGGGGATGAGGAGTTCGAGGAGACGATTTCGTCCCTGCAGATTGACCATGCCGACGCAAATAAGGCGAAGTCAGGGGACGATGCCGCCATCAAGCTTTCGCGAAGGGCGAAGGAAGGCGCTAGTGTCTACCTCCTTTCATAAAGACCGATAAAAATTCGACGGCGG
>CAYFFP010000005.1:0-30716 GCA_964342515.1 uncultured Candidatus Saccharibacteria bacterium | reverse complement strand
CCGTTGTGGTTAATGTGCAGTAATCCCGAGCTTTGGCTCGAGAGTGCCTAACCGGTCGAGAAAAGTGACCAAGCGAAGAACTTCATCAAACTCTTCGTCAGAGAACGATGATTGCCCGGTCATCAAGGCGCAGAAACGTTCAGCGAGAACCCCTAGTTCCATTTCAAGTTTTCCCAGAGTTGCTTCGCCCCCGAAAAACACCAACTCGTGATGGCAGAAGCAGAGAACCCGGATTGCCACTCGATAAGTATCAAGGTGAATCGCCGCCCCTTCTCCTATGGCCTCCGCCACTTCATAGAAGAATTCATCGATATCTTGACAATCGCCTACCAGAACGTGGGTAACTGCATCAGGGCCGATGAAGAGCATGTTGGTAAAACTCTCGGCCACGCGAGATGCGGGTCCCACCCAGTACCCCGGAGAGTGCTGGATCGAATCAGACTGAATTATCGACACGACACGCCTCCTTTCTGTCTATCTCAATGATAACTCGTTTTTAAAACTAGTTATCAACAGATTGAGAATGCTATCTAGTCCCTAAACGGAGCAAGGAAGGCGGAGAGAATGTTAGCAAGGAACGAGCGGGAGTGGTCATACGTAGTGGGTTCACGCTGCGGTTCACTCGGATAACCTTCCGGTGCTATCATTCCTTCCGGCGGCATCGTGTTTGGGTACTGACCCTGATACTGAGTGGGTTCGGGTCGCGGATAAGATCCGGGAAAAGTTTCCTGTCCTCTGAATTGATCCTGTCCCGGAAACTCTTCCTGACCCGGGAACTCTCTCCTGAATTTCTCTTCGAATTCAGACCCGCGATCTTCAAATTGGCCCTCTTTTTCGCGAGCGCGGTTCTCGAATTCTTCTCTCATCCGGCGGGCACGCTCCTCAAATTCTTCCCGGCGGTCTTCGAACTCCTCTCTTTGGTCTCTTTGGTCCTTGAAATTTTTAAACTCATCCAGCATTCGGCGAATTTCTTCAGGCGACTTGCCGGTGTGCGTCGCGCCGAAGGTAACACACTCTTCTATACGCGAGGCGTCTGAGCAGTACCGGCGGCACTCTCCCTCTCCCCTGCAACCGCCCGGACCGCCGGACTCTTTAACCTTCTCCAGAATTTTCTGGCCTTGTTCGAAACGCTCTATTTCCTCTTCGTCAATTAATCCTTTGTCCTTAGCGAATTTGAAGCATTCCTCGCGGTGGGATTCGTCTTCGCAATACGTCCGGCATTCTTCCCCACGACAGCCTCCGGGCCCGCCTTCCTCTTCAATAGCTCGGAACTTCTTCATCCTGTCGGCTTCTTCTTTGTTTATAAAGCCCTTCTCTACGGCAAAGTTCAGACATTCTTCATGATGCGAAACTTCATCGCAATAAGTGCGGCATTCTTCCCCCCGGCAGCCGCCGGGACCGGTTTCATTCAAGAAAATTCTGGCCTTGTCTGCCTCCTCCTGACTCATCAGGCCATTATCTACTGCGAAAGTAAGGCATTCTTCCTTATTGGCATCGATATCGCAGTAGGCGCGGCATTCTTGCTTGCTCGTGCAGCCACCGGGACCAATGAACGCTTCCTGTGCATGAACCAGAGAGCCCAAGAAAAGGATCGGGAGTAATAGTAAGAGTTTTTTCATTTTATTCGAATGGGTTGGTTTTTATATTCTCGTAAGGATTGGCGCTGCTTTCTTCGAAAGGGTTCGACGGCTCCTCTTGAGCAAACGGATTAAGCTCGCTTATCTCCTCCTCGGAGAACTCGCTCGGGCTCGACTGCCACATCTGCCAGCCGAAATATCCCAATACCAAAATTACTATTAATACTATGATCGTTGTTAATTTCTTTTTCTCCATATGTTTATGATTTAATTTTATCTTCTGTCGATTTTGCGCGCAAACTCCAGCAAAAGCTCGTTCTGGTTCTCCAAGTGGGCGATGATTACCTCTATCTCGTGCTCGGCCTTCTGGTTTATTTCGAAATCCTTCTGCGCCCGCCACTCGGCCGCCCTGCCCTCGATGTTCTGCCCGACCATAATCACCGGCAGGAGCACGAGTTGGAGAATATTGGAAGCGAAAAGCCAGATGACGAAAGCCGGCCCGGGGTCGAAGCGGTATGCCACCGGCGCGAGCATGTTCCAGAGAAGCCAGCCGAGAGTCCAGAAAAGGATAAGGGAGAAGAAGCCCAGAGAGCCAACGTGGTGGTGTATATAGACGGCGAAGCGCTCGGAGGTGGAGAGAGTCTTCCAGTGTTCGAGCCGGTCTTTGCGGATTACTTTCCGCGACTGCCTTAATTCCGCCAAAGACGGCGGATTGTGTTTGTATTCCATCGCTTAATAGTGTATAATGGAAAGAACATTAAGTTATACACATCTCGACAGGCTCGATGCAAGAACCCCGCATAAATCAGCGCATAACTTCCCGCGAATTGCGCGTTATCGGACCCAAGGGAGAGAACTTCGGCATTCTCAAGCTCGAGGAAGCACTCAAAAAATCAGAGGCATTCGGATTGGATCTTATTGAGATCTCTCCCACTGCCACCCCGCCGGTGGCCAAGATCGCCGACTTCGGCAAATATCTTTACGAAGAGAATAAAAAGAGCAAAAGCACCAAGAAGTCCCATTCGAGCGAGGTCAAGACCGTGCAAGTAAAGTTGGGTACCGGCAACCATGACCTCGCACTCAAGGCGAAGTCCGCTTCCAAGTGGCTCTCGGAAGGACACAAGGTCAAGGTGGATTTATTCCTGCCGGGCCGCGCCAAATACTTGGACGAGAAATTTCTTAGGGAGCGCATAGAGCGAATGCTGAAGCTTGTCTCCGTGGATTATAAGATAGCCGATCCGGCCAAAAAAAGTCCGAAAGGATTGACTATTATCATCGAGCGTGCCACGTAAAATGGATTGCAAAGCAATCCATCACGTGGCTGCGCCGCTTAGGTGCAGACATGAACAGAATTGCCCTGAGGCGATTTTGTGTTACGTGAGTCGCGTGGGACGTGACTACGAAGTAGTTTTACGTCCTTTACGCGACAGCGTAGAATAAAATATATGTACTGGGTCTATGTCTTAGAATGTTCTGACGACAAAAGCTGGTATATCGGCTACACGTCTAACTTGAATAAGAGACTGAAAGAGCACCAATCTGGTTATGGTTCAAAGACCACTAGTAAGAAAATGGATTGGAAATTAATTTATTGTGAAGGTTATTTGGATATAAAAGATGCTAAGGGTAGAGAGGTATTTTTGAAAAGCGGAGCAGGTAGAAGATTTTTAAAGAAACAGCTTGTAAATTATCTATCAATCTAGTCTATGATTAACATCAAAAAGCTTGTCGCTCTTGATATGACATTAAATGGGAAATGGCTAATTCTTACTGAGTTTGTTGTTGGCACATTCGGTATTTTAGCTCTAGCATATTTGCTTCCCGTTGTAATAATTTGGAAACTGTGGCTTGTTGGGGTTAGTGTTAATTACCTTCCATTAGCTTTATATGCTAGTCGGTTTGTATTTCGGAATAACTATACAGAAATAGTAGCAGATGTAAGAGAGTCCGAAACTATCTCACGGTATAACAAACAGCAATGGCTTACTTTGATTCCGTTCTTTATCGCACTTGTTAGCATAATTCAACTTTTTCATAAAAATAGTTCTAACATCATCCACCCCGTAAAATAGTTTCGCGTAAAGCGACGTGGTCGCCACGCGACTTTACGTCGCTATCACGGGGTGATCTATCCTATGCATAGACAAATCAGCATAAATCTGTATTATAGAGCCCTGTTATGAAAACTAATAAATCATATTTGAAGCGGCTTAAGGTGACTAAAAGCGGCAAGCTTCTGGCTAGGAAATCCGGTCAGAATCACTTCAATGCCAAGGAGCGGGGACACCAAAAATCTGCTAAAAAAAAGCAGGTAGAATTTCATATCACTAATAAAGATAGAAGCAGATTTTTGGTGAATTTCTAATTATTCTAATTGACCTAATTATTTTAAAATGACGAGGGTAAAGAAAGGCGTAAACGCGTTAAAGACCAGAAAGAATATTCTCCGCAAGGTGAAGGGTTACCGCTTCGGCCGCAGCAAGAAAGAGAGGCAGGCCAACGAAGCGATTTTCCACGCCGGCACCTACGCCTTCGCTCATCGTAGAGACAAAAAAGGCGATTTCCGCCGCCTCTGGAACGTCCGCATGTCCGCAATGCTTAAAGAGAACGGTCTTTCCTATTCCAAATTTATTCCTCTTTTGAAGAAAAACAATATCGCCTTGGACAGAAAGATTCTGGCCCAACTCGCCTTAAACCACCCCGAAACTTTCAAGAAGATTGTTGAATCCGTGAAGTAATTTTGGTCCCGATTACCAAAAATCCGATCCGCCAGCCGGCGAGATCGGATTTTTGACAGGGTTATTCTGGTATTGCCCTAGTTCTTAAACTAGGTGGGTGTCCGCGGCTCCGACGCCCAAGGGGTCGGAGCAATTGAGACTCCCTTGAAATGTTTTAGCTAGATAATACCTCAAATAACCCTAACTCTATTATAACGTATCACACACAAAAATCTGTTGATATCGTATGGACTTACTCAAAGAAATATTTCGTATTACACATCCACGCCAAAACGTTTGTAATTTAGGGCTTTAATATTACCAAACCAGTGACTTATTTCGTGTCTAGCTTCTTCCGCGGTTTCCGAAGCGTGGACGAGGTTCATTACCGCGCGTTTCTCGCTATTTGCCAGAGCCGGCGAATCAATGGAGAAATCGCCTCTGATTGTTCCCATCTCCGCTTGGAAAGGCAGGGTGGGTCCAGCGATCTTTCTAACGGTATCGACAGCATGCAGCCCTTGCACAATTATGCGAACCAAGGGAGCGGCGGTCATGTAGTTGATAACCCAGCCGCGCACCAACGGTCCGATTTTGGCCGGATCGTCACTGCCCACCAGCGGTTTGGGGTCGATGCCGTATTTTTTGTAAGTGCTTAAGCTTTTCTCCCCCAAACGAGTAACCCACGCCTTGTCTTTCGGATAATGAGCGTCAATTTGTTCCGCGGTCGGCTGGAACATTTCCAGCGCCACGATTTTTAAATCTCTTTGCTCGAACCTTTTGATAATCTCTCCGATTAATCCCTTCTGAACCGCATCCGGTTTGATCAATACGAATGTCTGCTCTTCCTTTAGCTTCATGAAGTTAGAATTATATTTCCTTTCTCCGTAATTGCAATGGTGTGTTCGAAGTGGGCGCTTTTGGAGCCGTCGCGGGTTTTGATGGTGTAGCCGTCCGGAGAGACTTTTATCTCCGAGTTGCCGGCGTTTACCATGGGCTCTAAAGCAAGCACCATCCCCGCGACCAATTTCTTCCCTTTCCCTCTCTTGCCGAAGTTGGGCACCAACGGTTCTTCATGCACCGAGAAGCCCACCCCGTGTCCGGCCAAATCTTTCGCCAGAGAAAAACCGGTATTCTTTACCACTTCGCTTACCGCCGCCCCTATATCACCGACTGCGTTACCCGGTTGCGCCGCTTCGATGCCAGCCATAAGCGCCCTTTTACAGACATCAATCAATTTGCGGGACTCATCATCAATGGCACCGACGGATACTGTGATGGCGGAATCCGTGATAAGTCCTTTATGTATTAAGCCCAAATCAATCGAGACGATGTCTCCTTCTCTCAAAATTCTCTCCGCTTCGTTGGGTATTCCGTGGACAATTTCATTATTGATAGAGACGCAAAGAGCGGCGGGATACGGTCTCTTCGCGCCCCTGGGCTTGTAGCCCAAGAATGCCGGCTTGTCTCCCATCTCCCTTATCATTGCCAGAGCTTCTTCTTCTAGAGTTAAGGTGGAGACGCCGGGCTTAGTCATCCGAGCCAAATCAGAGAGAATCCGGGCGTGCCTCCTGCCACCTTCTCTCATGACCTCTATCTCCTCCTTGCTCTTAAGCCGCATAATCGTAGGCGGCCACTATATCAGAATGAACTTTTTCTATCGACTGCTCGCCGTTTATCTCGAGGAAGCGGTAATACTTGTTAGTTCTGAAATGTTCAATGGCGGGCATGACGTCTTTGTCGAACCAGTCGAGACGCTTGTCGATTTTGGCAAGATTTATATCGTCGCTTCTCTTGCGCTTAAGCAGGCGCTCCTCAGACCAGCGCCTCGAGACATTTAAGTAAATTACCGCGGGGTGCTCCCTTTTATAAAATTCCAGAGCGGAAGTGAGGATCTCCGCTTCGTCTCTAGCCCGCGGCGCGCCGTCAAAGATGAGATGCGTATCTTTCTCCAGCTGTTCCAAAAGAATAGAGCTCCACATAAAGCAAGCTAGGAAATCGGGCTGGCGGTCATCTCTCTCATAAGCTTGCCGCGAAAGCAGGGAGGAGTAGCTCTCGCCTCTTATGAAGCGGCGGAAGTCCTCTCCCGTCTCAACATACAGAATATGCCGGTTATCCGCATCGTGTTCTTTAATGCGATTTTTCAAAAGATCGGCTTGCGTGCCCTTGCCACAGCCCGACCGACCGACAAAAATTACCGTGTGAAGCATACATTAATTTTACACTAGTATTCCCGGGCGGAAAGTTGGGCGTCGATTTTTTTGACGAGGTCGATGACGACCGAGACGACGATGAGAAGGGCCGTGCCGCCGATGGCCAGAGACTGGATGCCAGTAATAGAGCGCAGGATGAGCGGGAGGATGGCGATAGCGCCGAGGAAGAGCGCTCCCACGAGAGTAAGGCGCGTTAAGATGCGGGAGATATGGTCGGCAGTGGGTACTCCCGGACGCACGCCGGGGATGAAGGCGCCGGATTTCTGGAGATTGGTCGAGATATTATCGGGATCGAAGGTTACCGCCGTGTAGAAGTAAGTAAAGAGCACCACAAACACGAAATAGGCTCCGGTGTAGAACCAGTTATTGGCCAAGAGGTTTAAGAAAAAGTCCGCCAAGGCACTGACAGAGGAGATGGTGGACTGCGAGAGGAACTGGAAAATCATTTGCGGGAAGAGGAGAATGGAAAGCGCGAAGATGATGGGAATAACTCCCGCTTGATTAACGCGAAGCGGCAGGTACGTCGAGACCCCGCCGTAAGTTCTGCCGCCGCGCACTTGTCTCGCGTAAGTGA
Organism: uncultured Candidatus Saccharibacteria bacterium; assembly: GCA_964342515.1. Taxonomy (GTDB): domain Bacteria; phylum Patescibacteriota; class Minisyncoccia; order Phycocordibacterales; family Zambryskibacteraceae; genus UBA5004. Next base: position 23,638 of record CAYFFP010000005.1, on the reverse strand, counting down.
CGGGTATGGGCCGCTCCGCTTCCGTCACAATTACCACGCCGAAGGTAACGACGAGCGCTATGGCAAGTCCTAGAAGATAGATGGGCAACTGGGAGACGTCATAAGTAAGAAGCGCTTGGCTTACCGTCGTCGGCAACTGCGCCACGATACCGGCAAAGATGATGAGCGAGACGCCGTTGCTTACGCCGAATTCGGTGATAAGTTCGCCAAGCCACATAAGAAGCATCGAGCCCGCCACGATAATAATGATATCGATAAGAAGTACATCGAGGGGAAGCGGAGGCAATACTCCTTGGCCCTGCATAAGTTTAATAAAGGCGTAACCTTGAATAATCGCCAAGGGAACCGTAAGCATCCTCGAATACTGGGAGAAGCGGCGGCGGCCCGCTTCGCCTTCCTCCTGATACATGGCTTTAAGTTTCGGCGACATCACCGTCATAAGCTGCATGATGATGGAGCTGGTGATATAGGGCCCGACACCGAGCATCACGATGGAGAGATTGGAGAGTCCGCCGCCGGAGAAAAGATTCAGAAGGTTCAGGAATTCCGACCCCGCCAATAAGCTCTGAAGCCGCATGGCGTCTATGCCGGGGATGGGAATGACCGCCAAGAGGCGCGTAAGAACCAAGAGTCCCAAAGCAAACAATATCCGCTTCCGCAGTATTTCATCCATGAAAATTAAACGCAGTTTTTCGGTAAATTTATTCATCTGGTCTTGATTTCTTCGCGGCAAGATAGGCTTTGAGCTCAGCACCCATAAGCTTTACCTTGCGAGACTTGAGAGAGTGTTTGCCGCGGCCGCGGAGCTTCGGGATCTTACTGATAATATCGCGGAGCTCCGGTCGCTTCTTCCTGCCGGCGCGGGCATTCTGCCCCTTGGTGCCGCGGCCGGCAGTCTTGCCGCGCTTGCCGCCGCGCCCCGCTTGGCGGGGTTTTTTGTTAGCTGTTTTCCTTTTAAGATTATGGAATTGCATATTATTTGCGCTCGCGGATTTTCGTGCTTTCGAGTTTTTTCAAAGCTTTTATCGTAACGTGGGCGTTATTAATGCTGTTTTTGCTCCGGCTTAGAAGCTTGCCCCCCACGTCCTTAAGTCCGGCAAGCTCAAGAACGGTTCGCACCGAACTGCCGGCCAGAATCCCTTTGCCCGGAGCAGGCATTAGTTTCACTCTTGAAGCAGAGAATTTAGCTTCCGCATCGTGGGGAATGGACATGTCCTTGGTCGCATTGACCGTTATCATATTTTTCTTGGCGTCGCGAAAAGCTTTATCTATGGCAAGCGCCGTCTCCGCCGCCTTGCCGAGACCGACGCCGACTTGCCCTTTGCGATTGCCGGCCACCAATCCGACCGAGAAGCTGAAGCGTCGGCCTCCGGCCATCACGCGTGTTACGCGGCGAATGCTCACGATCTTCTGGTCGAACTCCGGTTTGACCCGAGCTTCGCGGCGTGACGGACGACGCCTTTGGCTTCTGCTTTTTTCAACTTTGGTTTCTGTTCCCATATTATTAGAATTTCAATCCGGCTTTCCGCGCCGCTTCGGCTAGAACAAGAATTTTACCCGTATAGATATATCCTCCCCTGTCGAAAACCGCTTTTTTTACGGGGGCTTTCTCGGCAATCTTCTTTCCCACTTGCGCGGCATCCTTCCCCTTTGCCGAAGCGAGGGTCCTGCCCGAAATGTCATCGATAAGCTCGGCGTAGATGGCGGTGTTGGATTTAAATACAGAAAGACGCGGGCGCGAAGATGTGCCGGAAATCTTGGCTCGAATTCTCTTGTGCCTCCTTGCCCTTTTCTCTTGTTTGAATGCGGTGTTCATTAGATGGATTTCTTGCCCTGCTTTCTCCTGATTACTTCGCCATCATAGCGCATGCCCTTGCCTTTGTACGGTTCGGGCTTTTTCAGCGAGCGCAGTTTGGCCGCGAAGAGTCCGACTTCTTCCTTATCGGCGCCGGAGACGGTAATCACGTTTCTATCCGCCGTTACTTTAAGCGTGGAGGGGATAGAGACTTCCACCGGGTGGGAGAAACCGAGAGCGAATTTAATTTTGTTGCCAATCACTTCAGACTTGAAGCCGATGCCTTCGAGAATTAATTTCTTTTCGAAAGGTTTATTGACGCCGGCTACCATGTTCGAGAGGTGCGAAGCGTAGGTACCCCACAAAGCATCCGAGTTTAGAGATTTAGGAAAGACTACAGCCCTACTGCCTTCGATTTTTATTTCGATATTTGGATGGAGAGCCCTTTTCAATTCACCCAAAGGCCCTTTCACGATAAGTTCGCCATCTGAAATTTTGACTTCAGTTTTTTCAGGCAGAGTTATTGCTTTTTTGCCAATTCTGGACATGTTACCAAATTGAAAATAGGGCTTCGCCTCCTAATTTTGCCTTTTTTGCCTCACGACCGGTCATCACGCCGGAGGAGGTAGAGATAATCAGAGCGCCGTAGCCGTTCTTGACGGAGCGGATCTCTGCGGCTTTCTTATAGATTCTTTTCGATGGCTTGGACAATCTCTCTACTCCCCTGACCGCCGGACCGGAAATCATTATTACCTTTCTGCCTTTCTCGGATTTCTCTTCGAAGTTCTTCACGAATCCCTCTTTTTTAAGCACTCCGGCGATGGAGTAATTAAGATTTGAGTAAGGGACGGAGACACTCTCGTGCTTGGCATTGACGGCGTTTTTAATCTTAATGATGAAATTGGCGATCGTATCCATATTTTTACCAAGAGGCCTTCTTTACGCCCGGAATTTTGCCTTCGTTAGCCAGCTCGCGGAAGCAGATGCGGCAGAGACCGAAGTCCCTCATATAACCCCTCTTTCTACCGCACTTAAAGCAACGATTAGTAGCCCGTGTAGAAAACTTGGGCTTCTTCTTGCTTCTGGCAATCACTGATGTTTTAGCCATACAAATTAAATAAGCTCTTCCGAGCAGAAACAAGCTTAACACACAGAAACACAAAAAGAAAGGGTATTGCTTTAGAAATGATACAACACATTTAGCCGATGAGCTGGGCTGATCCGGGACTCGGTATTCCTGGGTTGAGGGTTCGATTCCCTTCATCGGCTTCATATCCACACCCCTCCTTGACAGAAAAGTTTGTTTTGGTAATCTATTTATATACCGAGTCCCGGCCAGTGCGAACTTAAGGCCTAGGATATGAAAAACCCGCCGTAACCCGGCGGGTTTCTCGTTCTATTACCAGTATTTACCGATTAATTATTTCTTAAACGGAAAGCCTAAATGAGTGAGGAGCTTGATAACTTCATCCTTCGACTTAGCGGTAGTGACAATGGTGATGGCAAAGCCGAAAACGTCTTTGAGTTCTTCGTCGGAGGTCTCGGGGAAAATAGTGTGCTCCTTGATGCCAAGCGTGAAGTTACCCATCTCATCCGCCGATGAAGCCGAGATGCCGCGGAAATCCTTGGTGCGCGGCAGAGCGATGTGGAGAAGCCGTTCGAGGAAGTCGTACATGCGCGGCCCGCGCAGAGTCACTTGGTAGCCGACCACATCGCCCTGCCGCGACTTAAATGTCGCGATAGAAACCTTAGCGCCTCTGGGGGCCGGCTTCTGCCCCGTGATGCGCGCCAAGCGATCCTCGACAATCTTAAATTTATTCTTGTCTTTAAATGACCCGACTCCGGCGGAGACCACAACTTTGACCAGTCTCGGCATCTGCATGGGATTTTTGTATCCCGAAAGCTTTTTTGATTTTTCTTTAAGAGTTTCCATGGCGTTTGACGTTAGAAACATGGACGGGAAATGTTTTTTCTATAATTTCTCCCTTTCCATCCTTCTTTTTCTTCCCCTCATGAACTTTTTTGATATTTACTCCCTCAATAAGCACGAGATTTTTCTTAGGTAAGGCATGGAGAATCTTACCGGACTTGCCCCTATCCTTGCCGGTAATCACTATTACGTTATCGCCTTTCTTTACGTGCATATTGTTTAGACCACTTCGGGAGCCTTAGAGATAATGGTTTGGAAACCCTTTTCGCCAATTTCGCGCGGAATCGGCCCGAACACGCGTCCGGCCAAAGGCTCCTTCTTGGTGTTGTCGAGAATGACGACCGCGTTCTCGTCGAAACGAACGTAGCTGCCATCCTTCCGGCGGAAGGGCGCCTTCTGTCTTACCACTACCGCAAAGAGTTTGTCCTTCTTCTTAACCTGCTTTCTGGGCTCCGCCTTCTGCACCGAGAGTACCACCAATTCGCCCACGGAGGCGTAGCGCTTCTTGGACGAGCCGAGCACCTTGAAGATCCTGCCGAGCTTGGCGCCGGAGTTATCGGCAATTTGTACTATTGAACGGTCCTGAATCATAGCAATTTGAAGTGTTTATCTTTGGAGATCGGCTTGGTCTCGACAATACGCACTTTATCGCCGACTTTGACGGTATTGCCAATGTCATGGACCTTGGATTTCTTGGAGCGCTTGATGAACTTCTGATACTTCGGATGCTTCTGATAACGTTCGACAAGAACGACAGCCGTATCTTTCATCTTGTCAGATACGACCACTCCTGAGAAAATTTTTGCTTTTGTCTGTTTTGTCTTATTCATCTCTGTTGAGTTCGGTCATGATTCTCGCAATCTCTTTGCGGAGCCGCGCGCCTTCCTTGACGTTTCTGGTTTTGCTCCCGGCTTCGCCGAAACGGAAACTCCTCAAGGCCTCTCTCTTCTCATAAAGCGCTTTGATCAAATCCTCTTTTTTCTTGCCGGCATAACTTGTTTTCTTCATACTATCTACTGACTACTTTCGTCTTCAGCGGAAGCTTGGTACCGGCTTTACGCAGAGCTTCGCGGGCTACCGGCTCAGTCGCGCCGTCGACCTCGAAGATTACCCTGCCGGCAAGCACCGGCGCGGCGTAGCCCGCGAGCTCGCCCTTGCCTTTACCCAACTTTACTTCGGCGGGTTTGGCCGTATACGGCATGTCGGGGAAAATTCTTATCCAGAGGCGGCCGGTCTTGCCCATGGAGCGCGAGAGCACCTTCCTCGCCGCCTCCAACTGCTCCGAGCGGATGCGCGCCGCCTCCATTGCCTTTAGCCCGAAGGAACCGAAGGCTACAGTGGTGCCGCGGGAAGCAACACCGACACGCTTCGGATTTCTCCTCATGGTATGCCACTTGCGATATTTAACTTTCTTTGGAAAAAGCATTTTGGTGGATTATTACTTCTTCGCGTTAGCGAACACTTCGCCGCGGTAAATCCAAACTTTGACTCCTACGGACCCTAGAGGCAGACGCGCGCGGGTAGAGCAGTAGTCAACATCCGCCCGCAGAGTCTGGAGAGGAATCCGGCCCTTCTTCTGGGTTTCGGTTCTGGCCATACCGCCACCGATCATGCCGGAGAGCTGGACTCTCACTCCCAAGACGTCGCGATTGGCCATCACCTTCTCAACCGTCTGCTTCATCACGCGGCGGAAGGGCAGGCGCTTCTCGAGCCCTTCGACTACCATCTGGGCTACGATGGTCGCATTGGCTTCGGCGTTCTTTACTTCTCTGATATCGAGCTTCAAATCCATCTTCTCGCCAATGAGCTTATTCTTGGCAAGCTCCTTTTTGATAGCCGCACGCAGCTTCTCCGCTCCGTCGCCCGAGCGGCCGATAATCATTCCCGGACGCGAGGTTGAGACGATAATGCGCAGCGCTTTCTCGCTCCTTTCAATCTCGATTAGGGCAACATACATTCCCTTAAGCTTCTCTTCGAGAAATTCGCGGATCAAAACGTCCCCGCGGAGCATCTCTTTATATTTACCCTTGGGAGAAAACCACCTTGACTTCCAGTCGTAGAGCACTCCCAAACGATGCGAATATGGATGGACTACATGTGTCATTACCCTAGAATTATTTTTACCCTGCTTGTTCTCTTTCTTATCGGATTACTCATACCGTGTGAGCGAGGACGTCTGCGGTAAAGAGTTGGTCCAGCATCTACTCTAATTTCTTTAACAATCAAATTTTCTTTTTTTGGAGCATTGGCCAGTGCAGAAGCGAGAAGTTTTTTAAGCGGCGATGAGGCTCGCTTGGGAATGAAGTCGAGCAGAACCAAGGCTTCGGCAACTTTCTTACCGCGAATAGTATCAGCGACTAAGCGAACCTTTCTGGGAGACTGGCGGTAATTTTTAAGTTCTGCTTTCATTTATTTCTTAGATTCTGCCGAAGCTTGAGCGGCCTTAGCGGCGGAGATTTCGGCTTCCTTCTGCTTCTGCTCAAGCTCCTTCTGCATCTTGCCTCCGTGGCGAACGAACTTCCTCGTCAAGGCAAATTCACCGAGGCGGTGTCCGACCATGTCCTCGGTGACGAATACTTCTATGTGGTCCCTGCCGTTATGAACGGCGAAGGTAAAGCCGACCATCTCCGGAGAGATGACACAGGCCCTCGACCAAGTCTTAATAACTCCAGCTGTAGCGGGCTTCTTCCCCTCGATTTTCTTCAGCACGCGAGGGTCGACGTATGGACCTTTGATTGACGAACGTGTCATATTGAGACAGAGAAACATAGTATCTAAATAAGAAGATAAAGTCAAAATCGCCCCGCTACAGCGGGGCGATTTTGGTATCAAAGGTACTATCTAGCTTGTCCCGCCAAGCGGGGCTAATACCCTGATTTTACTGATGTTTACCGCTCATCTCGCCGCGAAGCTTCTCGATGAAGCGCTCCGCCGCCTGTTGTCCGCCTAAACCGAAGGAGAGTCCCAAGGCCAGAGATACTGCGATGACTATGCCGGTAAAGAGAGTCTGGCTGAAGGCGGCGGCAATGCCCAATTGGGAAAGAGCCACCAGAATCGCGAAGATCCAGATAGCCCACTTGGCAATAGCGCCGGCGAAATGCGCCGACTGGGCGCCTGCGGTGCGAGCGGCTGTTACAACCACCCGACCGGCTACGTCACCCACCACGCCTCCGACCAGAAGTACCAGAGCCGCCGCGATAACCCGAGGCAGATAACCCAGAACGACTTCCTGAAGGAACATGTTTACTTGAGCGAGGCCCAAGACATCGAAGGCCGCCACCAGAAATACCACTATCACAAACCACTTGACCAGAGCCCCGACGAAAGCGCCCGAATCGAGGTCGGTGCCTCCGCGGCGCAGGAAGGATTCGAAGCCGGCGCGGCGCAAGGCCTCGTCGATCTTCAGAGACTTGAAGACTTGCCAGACCGCCCTGCCCAAGAGAGCTCCGATGAGCCACCCGAGGATAAGGATGATCAGAGCGATTACAAGATTCGGAACGAAGTTAACTACTCCCACCCAGAGATTCTGGAAGGAAAGCGTTAATACTTCTCCCCACGTGTTTAATAACATATTTTCTTATTGCTCAATACTGCTAATTACCACTCTAAAAGGGGTATCAGTTAATTATACACCGAAAAATGGCTTAATTGCTTGGGGTGTGGATAGCGGTTTTGCTCTCCAGAACAGGCCCTAGCCCTAATTTATTGAGGATTTTCTCGTGCTGGGAGTCGAGGATATCGCGGATAAGCTTGTCGTAGATGCCCAAGCGGTACTGGAAGTCGGAGGTATCAAAGACCGCGTAGCGCAACTCCCTGCCGAGTTCAGCTTCAATGGCGGAAATGGCTGATAGAAGCTTGGATTGTCTGATATTATCTCCTACCACCAAGACGTCCACTCTTGAATCCGGCACATGGAGCAATATTCCGGAAATGAGAATGAGCTTGATGTTGCCCGTAACTGAGATTCTCTTGGTAATCTCCTTCTCCGAGAGAGGGGTGACATCCACGAGGAAGTTGCTGATAGCGGAGAGATAGTGGTAGTCGCGGTCGAGGACAAATTTCTTCCCCCGTTTCCTGATAAGTCCTGACCTAAACAGCGCATTAAGCTCGCGGCGGGTCACATTTGGCTTCGTCTTGGCTCTGCTACTAACCTCGGCCAAGCTTAAAACAAGGGAGGGATTAAAGATAAAAAGGCGCATAATCTTGACCTTCGCCTCCGAACCGAAGATGTGGGCCACCGACTTTTGCATGCCCCTATCTTACTACTTTAGATTCACCTTTCCACCCGCCTCTTCCACTTGCTTCTTGAGAGCTTCGGCTTCTTCCTTCTTCATGTCTTGCTTCAACATTGAAGGAACTGCATCGACGAGATCCTTGGCTTCTTTAAGACCAAGACCCAAGACTTCTTTCACTACCTTAATGACGGCGATTTTGTTAGCACCGCTGTCAGAGAGCTCAACGTTCATCGTCGATTTCTCCTCCATTGCCTCGCCGGCTTGTCCCGCCATAGCTGGTCCAACAGCGACGGCGGAAGCTGACACCCCGAACTTCTCCTCGAATGCTTTGACCAGCTCGTTCAATTCAAGCACTGACATTTCTTCCACTTCTTTTATAATTTTTTCTAGTTTTTCACTCATTTCTTTTTACTTATTTCGTTAAGCGCTATGGCCAGACGCTGTATGGGAGAATTAATAATATTGACGAATTTACCGCGGAGCATGTCGAGCGATGGAATTTGAGCAATCGAGAGAATTTCCGCACTAGACATATAGCGCCCTTCGAAAATTCCTCCGAGAATTTTCAAATTCTCAGGAAATTTCTTGACGAAGTTATAAACTTCTCGAGCGGGAGCCACAAGGTCCTCGCCCCAAGCAAGTGACAATTCACCTTCGAGCTCTGGTCTCTCTCCCTCAAACTTCGCATCCTCGAGAGCACGGGTTGTCAGAGTTTTCTTAGCGACAGTGTAAGAAACACCTTCGCCCTTGAGTGTCCTTCGCATAGCGGTTGTATCAGAAACCTTGAGCCCCTTGAAGTTCACAAAGACGACTGAGGCCGCTTTCTTAAAAGCTTCTGTCAGCTTTAGAACAATCTCCCCCTTTTTAGCTTTTGTTATGGCCATTAATGAATAAGGCCAGAAGAGTTACTTATGTCTCGAGAGGTCTTCTCCCACCAGCCGGCGGATGCCTCTTGTCTTTGACCTTATGTGAGCACTATATACTATTTACTATTCACTTGTCTACTTCTTGCCAACCTTTCGTCTCCTGACAATAAACTTGTTTGAATATTTTTTGGCGCGGCGGGATTTCTGGCCCTTGCCGGTCGGCTTGCCGTAGACACTGATGGCTCGACGGCGGCCACGGCCCGCACGGCCTTCGCCTCCGCCGTGCGGGTGGTCAACCGGGTTCATAGCGGTACCGCGGACAGTCGGGCGGATACCCAACCAGCGAGAGCGGCCGGCTTTGCCGATATTGACGAGACGATTCTCATTATTTGAAACTTCGCCGATAGTAGCCCATGCGGTAGCTTGGACTTTCCTCACTTCGCTTGACGGGAGCTTAACATCCATGTAACCGCCGTCCTTTGCCAAAATTTCCGCATAATCGCCGCCGGAGCGAGCAAGTTTTGCCCCGCCTCGAGGCCTCAGTTCTATGTTGTAGACAAAGGTACCCACTACCATATTGCCTAAAGGTAGTCGGTTACCCGGAATCTGTGGCGCCTTCTCCGAAACAATGTAAGAGTCTCCTACCTTTGCGCTATTATGGAGGAGCACATAGCGTTTCTCGCCATCTTTGTATTGAGCGAGACCGATAAAGCCCGTGCGATTCGGGTCATATTCGATAGTTTTTATAGTGAAGGGCACATTGTACTTATCATATTTAAAATCGATATCACGGTAGAGACGTTTGTGCCCGCCGCCCTTGTGTCTGGTGGTAATGCGGCCTTGCTTATTTCTGCCGCGGCCGCGCTTGAAACCTTTTATTAAAGATTTTTCCGGTTCATCCCCAGAGAGAATCTGGCGGAAATTAATTCCGGACATTTGCCTTCTCGATTTAGTTGTCGGCCTGTATTTTTTCATTATATTATTTCTATCTTGTCTCCCTTTTTAAGGTAGATGTACGCCTTCTTACCTCCCCTTTTCACTCCCCTTTTACCCCTGATAAAGACTGCCTTATCGGCGATTTTGGCTATATTTACTTTCACCGGAGTTACTTTGTACAGGGCTCTGACACTTGCGGCCACTGAAATCTTCCCAGCTTTCGGCACAACTTCAAAGACGTAGACATTACTTTTATCCGCCGCAATAGCCGCCTTTTCGGTAATGCGGGGGCGTAGCAGAACGTTATTTCGTTTTAAATTAAGATTTGGCATAAATTAGCTTTTAGCTTTCAGCTTATTAGCTTTTAGCTTGGGGAGAGCATCCAAGAAAACATCCGGATTCTCAATCATCAAGTATTTATATTGAAGAAGAGTTATAGGGTCAAGATTTCTAGCTTCAAGCACTGCTACATTTCCGAGATTTTTGAAGGCGCGTTCTGTCGCTTTGCTCTTGCTTGCCATAGTGATAGCTAGGGCGTTCCTCTTTTTAGAAAATTGCTCGAAATTCTTAAGCGCAGACACTGCCTGTTTGGTTTTACCTTCCGGAAAATTGATTTGATCTACAAATATTACTTCGCTGTCCCGATATTTCTGTGAGAGCAGGGTGTGGAGTGCCTTGACCCGCATATTCTTACTGACTTTCCTTGCGTAATTTTTGTCAGCGCGCGGACCGTGGGTAACGCCTCCGCCTACCCAGATGGGAGAGCGGCTAGAGCCGTGGCGGGCCCGGCCAGTACCCTTCTGCTTCCACGGCTTCTTGCCGCCACCGCGTACTTCTCCCCTCGTCTTGGTGTGTGCCACATTTTTCCTCTTTGAAGAAAGAAGCGAGTCAGCAACTTGTTTAACCAAGTCGGCATTCCAGCGGAGGCCGAAAATGTTTTCCGGTAATTTTATTGATCCGGCTTTTTCTCCTTTTTGGTTATAAACTAACGCTTCCATATTTCTATTTTACTGTCGCGTCTCCCCGGGATAGCGCCACTAATGTAAATTTCTCTGGTCTCCGGTACAACTTTAATTACCCTAAGATTTTTCACACTGACGCGGTCCCCTCCCATTCTGCCAGCCATGCGCATGCCCTTGGCCACCTTGCCGCCGGCGCGACCGGCACCGGCAATCGAACCCGGCTCGCGCTCGGAGTGCTTTTGTCCGTGGGAGCGCGGACCGCCTTTGAAGCCGTGGCGCTTCACCACGCCTTGGAAGCCCTTGCCTTTAGAAATCCCAGAGACAGTAACAATATCCCCTTCCGCCAAGGTCGAACCTTGGGAATCAATATCCAAGGTTCGACCTTTAGAATCTTCGAGTACTGCCAAGGTCACAGCTTCAACCGCGCCGGAGTCCTTGAATATTTGGGTCATGTTGACCTTTTTTGCTCGAAATTTTTCCATGCTATATCATCTTTACGTCAATGTTGACGCCTGAAGGTAGAGAGAGATTGGTAAGTGACTCTATCACCTTCGGAGTAGGGTTTATGATGTCGATGAGACGCTTGTGGATTCGCATCTCGAATTGTTCTCGCGCATTCTTGTACACGAATGCCGCGCGGTTCACGGTATAAATCTTCTTCTCCGTCGGCAGAGGTATCGGGCCCTCTATCTTCGCGTCGTAGCGCAGGGCCGTATCCATGATCTGCTTGACCGAGAGGTCTAAGATTTTGGATTCATAAGCGCGCACGCGGATGCGTAGTCGTGAGGCTACCTCTTCTTGCTTAGGTTTTTTCGAGACCCTTTTAGGTTTTGACGGAACTTTAGGCACGATATTAGGCGACAATCTTCGTTACCACGCCGGCACCGACAGTCTTACCACCTTCGCGGATGGCGAAGCGTCGCTGCTCTTCCAATGCCACCGGAGCGACGAGTTTAACTTTGAAGGTTGCCGTGTCTCCCGGCATAACCATCTCAACACCCTCGGCGAGAGTTACTTCGCCAGTCACATCGGTCGTGCCGATGTAGAACTGCGGCTTATAGCCGGTAAAGAACGGCGTGTGTCTGCCGCCTTCCTCCTTCTTCAGTACGTAAACCTCGGCGGTAAACTCGGTGTGGGGGGTAATAGAGCCCGGCTTGGCCAATACCTGGCCGCGGTGAAGTTCCTCTTTCTTAGTACCGCGCAGAAGTACCCCCGCGTTGTCTCCGGCTACACCCTCGGAGAGCGACTTGTTGAACATCTCGATGCCGGTAACAGTCGTCTTCATCGTATCCTTGATGCCGACAATCTCCACTTCTTCACCAACCTTTACCTTACCTCTCTCGATACGGCCGGTAACAACGGTGCCGCGGCCTTCAATAGAGAAGATGTCCTCGATTGGCATGAGGAATGCTTTGTCGGTGTCGCGCACCGGGATCTCGAAGTAAGTGTCGAGAACGGATGTGAGTTCAAGAATCTTCTGACTCCATTCGTCGTCTACGCCGGAAGCTTCGAGAGCCTTGAGCGCGGAGCCGCGGATAATCGGGGCGTTGGCGCCGTCGTAATCATACTTCTTCAAGAGGTCGCGGACTTCCTCTTCGACGAGGTCGATTAATTCCTTATCGGAAACCATGTCGCACTTGTTGAGGAATACCACGATCTTCGGCACGCCCACTTGCTTAGCGAGAAGGATGTGCTCACGGGTCTGGGGCATCACGCCGTCAGTCGCCGCCACCACGAGGATGGCGCCGTCCATCTGAGCGGCGCCGGTAATCATGTTCTTGATGTAGTCCGCGTGGCCGGGAGCGTCGACGTGCGCGTAGTGGCGCGCGTCGGTAGCATACTCGGAGTGGGAGAGAGCGATGGTAATACCTCTGGCCTTCTCCTCCGGAGAGTTGTCTATCTGGTCGACGCTCTTTACCGTTGCCTGCTTGCCGGCTCTGTTGAGCACGTTCAAGATTGCGGCGGTAAGAGTGGTCTTGCCGTGGTCGACGTGGCCGATGGTGCCTACGTTGATGTGCGGCTTGGAACGATCAAATTCTGCTGCCATAAGTTTAGTAAATAATTATTAGTAAATAGTAAATAGATTTACGCACTAAACCGCTTATGGTCTTATTGAGAAATATCAAAGAGCCAACAAACGGTAAACGCGTAAGCGCCATATTACATAAAGCCCCCTAAATTGTAAAGGCCTGTATTTATTAAAACTTCAGCTTGTATATCCAATCATGCGGACCAACAGTTAAAAATAGAACGGTATTACCGTCAACAAATCTGAAAATGATGCGATAGCTTTTATCCACACGAATACCCCAAAGCTCTTTATTCTTGGGCTCTAGTTTTTCAGTATGAAGCGATGGGTAAAATGGATTTTTGCGAAAAATCTTTTCTTGTTTTTCCGCTTTTTTCTGAATTGAGACCGGCAACCGCTCGTATCTCTTATCGAATTCAGCTGCAGTGATGATTCTCATCAGCTTATTAGGCAGACCTTAACTTTCGGAGCGAGGTAAGGGTACGAGTTCGGCTGGCACGGAAGTCTCGTTCGGCCGCTTCAACACTTTTAACAAAACTTGGATTATACAACCCTAGATTAGAAGCAAGGCGCTCTAACTTATTGGCATCAATTTCTACCAACAATTTCTTGCCTTTCGAACTTGGGCTGATTTTAATAGCGATATTACTCATGAGAACATTATACAAGAGATTGTTGTAACTTTCCAATCTTTTTGTGCTATTCTGTCTATCTATTTAGATTTTGCAGAAGAAGCCCAGTGAGGGTCATAAGAACAAAACCCATCGTTACTAGAGCCCAATCTGGAAAAAAGATGAACATGCTCTCTATCCCACTAACAAACAGAGCGAACCCAGCAGCTCCAACCAGAGCTGAAAGGAGTTGACTTTTTCGTACTCGCTTTACTGGTAGATTCTTACCTACAAGAACCACTACCTTATTAGCTATTTTATCTATCAGTTCATCTTGGGAATCAGTATTGGGAGAAATATCCATTCGTATAAAATATCATAAATTGTGAAAACAGAAAAGCTCCAAAGGAAAAAGCCCGACACACGCGATATGTGTCAGGCTTTTGGGGGTGAGGGGGGACTGGCGAATCCTAGCGGTTGAAGCAGGCGGCGATTCCGGCCGGAATCGTGATGCCTCCCACCACCACGGCAATCGGCGCTAGGCCGACAACCGTGAGAATAGCGAGATTCACCGCAATTCCGAAGAACTGAAGGACCTTTGCGATCCTCATATCACTTTGTGCCATTTGGCACCTCCTTTTTACATCATACACCTAAATCATTAAAAAGTCAAGAAAATTACGATAAAACCCTTATTTTAAGCTATTTTAATAAAACTATTTAGACATACACAATAACGTTGCTATAGCATCCTTATTATGTATGTGCAAAACAAATAATTAAGTAGGTATCTTTACTTCCCTCCCGTTCTAGTTTCGATGATAGTAGTTGCCACGTTGTTTGGCACCACAGCGTAGTGGTCGAATTCCATGGTGGAAGAGCCGCGACCTTCGGTCATGCTGCGGAGAGAGGTGACATAGCCGAACATTTCCGAGAGAGGTACTTTCGCTCGCACGACCTTAAGCTCTCCCCGGTCTTCCATCGCCTCTATCTGTCCGCGCTTGCCGGAGAGATTGCCGGTGATGTCGCCCATGAATTTCTCCGGCATTACCACTTCCATCTTCATAATCGGCTCGAGGAGAACTGGTTTCGCTTTTTTAGCCGCTTCTTGGAATGCTTGGGATGCGGCAATCTTGTAAGCGATTTCGGACGAATCGACATCGTGGTAAGAGCCGTAATTTAGTTCGCAAGAAATGTCAGTCATCTTGTATCCAGCCAAGATTCCTCTGTCCATTGCTTCGCGCACGCCCTTCTCAACCGCCGGGATAAATTCCTGCGGAATTACACCTCCTTTAATGGCATTAATGAATTCAAATCCCGGCTCGCGATGCGCGTTCTTCGGCACTTTTTCTTCCGGATCATATTTGGGAAGCGGCTTAATCTTGATTTTGACGTGGCCATACTGACCCTTGCCGCCGGTTTGCTTGATGTATTTGTTCTCCACTTCGGCCTCGCCTTGGATAGTTTCTTTGTACGCCACTTGCGGCTTACCGACATTAGCTTCCACGCTAAACTCTCGCTTCATGCGGTCAACGATAATTTCCAAGTGAAGCTCGCCCATGCCCATGATGACTGTCTCGCCAGTCTCTTGGTCCGATTTGATTTTAAATGTCGGGTCCTCGTCGGAAAGGCGCTTCAAGGCCAGACCCATCTTTTCTTGGTCGGCTTTGGTCTTGGGTTCGATGCGCAAGGAGATGACCGGCTCCGGGAAGGTAATCTGGTCAAGGATTATCGGATTATCCTCGTCAGAGAATGTGTGGGATGTTTTCGCCTCCTTAAGTCCTACCGCCGCGGCAATCTCTCCGGCGAAAACTTTCTTCACCTCTTCACGCTGGTTGGCTTGGAGACGGACGATGCGGCCCAAGCGCTCCTTAGTCTGGGTGGTGGAGTTGTATAAATAAGTGCCGGATTCAATCGTGCCCGAGTAGACGCGGAAGAAGGTAAGTTGCCCCACAAAAGGGTCTGCTTGGAGTTTGAAAGCCAGCGCGGCAAATGGTTCCACGTCAGACGCGTGGCGCACGATTTCTTCGCCAGTTCTCGGATCAATGCCCTTGACCGGAGGAATATCCAAGGGAGACGGCAGATAGTCGACAACCGCGTCAAGGATAAGCTGCACGCCCTTATTCTTAAGAGCGGAGCCGGTAAGCACGGGGAAGATTTTGTTTTCAATTACAGCTCGACGAAACGCTGGTTTAAGAGTCTCGATATCGAGACTCTTCCCTTCAAGATAGGCGCTCATCAGGCCCTCATCATTTTCCACAATTCTCTCGATAAGCTCGTGGCGATACATCTGCGCATCTGCTAGAAGATTCTCGGGAATTTCTTTCTCCACCACTTTATTACCCATATTACCTTCGAAGTAGTACGCCTTCATTTTCAAGAGATCGATAATGCCCTCGTGCTTATCTTCTTCCCCTATCGGGATCTGCATGCGCACCGCTTTCTTAGAAAGCCGGTCAAGAATAGATTTGTATGAACGCTCGAATGAGGCGCCGGTTCTGTCTAGTTTATTGATGAAGCAAATGCGCGGCACGCGCGCCTCCTCGGCATAGCGCCAGTTGGTCTCCGACTGCGGTTCTACCCCAGCCACACCGTCGAAGACCACTACCGCTCCGTCCAAAACCCTTAAAGATCTTTTAACCTCGACTGTAAAATCTATATGTCCCGGCGTATCGATGATATTAAAGCGATGATTGTCCCAGAAACAAGTAATGGCCGCCGCGGTGATGGTAATACCCCTCTCTCTTTCTTGTTCCATCCAATCTGTAGTCGTATCTCCCTCATGCACCTCGCCGATCTTGTGCTGAGAACCGGTATAGAAAAGCACGCGCTCGGAAGTGGTGGTCTTCCCCGCGTCGATGTGCGCGATTATTCCAAAATTGCGAACCTTTTCTAACGGATAATCTCTTTGCATTTTTTAGAAATTAGAATAATTAGGTTAATTAGAAATTGCATTTTGCGTTACCACGCAAAATGCGCGAAGGCCTTATTGGCTTCGGCCATCTTATGCATATTCTCGCGCTTCTTGATGGCTTCGCCTTCGTTCTTTGAAGCGGCGATGATTTCCTCGGCCAGTTTTTCGGCCATGGGTTTGCCCTTCTTCGAACGGGCGGCGTCGATAATCCATTTCATCGAGAGAAATTGTCTGCGTTCCGGACGTACTTCTCTGGGAACTTGGTAGTTTGCGCCTCCCACGCGTCGCGAGCGCACTTCCATCGTCGGACCGGTATTCTTCAGCGCAGTTTCAAAGACTTCCAGAGGATTCTGATTCTTAGTTTTCTCTTTAATGGATTCCAAAGCGTCGTAAACGACCTTTCTCGCGGTCGTCTTCTTGCCCCGCTCCATGGTGTAATTGATGAATTTGGAAATTTTCTCCGAATCGTAGAGATAATCGGGAGAAACTTTCGGCTTAGCTTTTAATTTTCTGCGCATTACTTTTTAGGTTTCTTCGCCCCATATTGGCTTCTGGTCGTTCTTCTGTTCTCCACGCCGGTAGCATCGAGCATGCCGCGGACAATAGTGTAGCGGACATTGATATCCTTCACGCGGCCGCCGCGCACCAGCACTATCGAGTGTTCCTGCAAATTGTGCCCGATACCGGGGATGTACGCCGTTATTTCCTGCCCGTTGGTCAAGCGCACGCGGGCAATCTTCCTGATGGCGGAGTTGGGCTTCCTCGGAGTCTTGGTTGTAACCTTAGTAGCGACGCCGCGCTTGAAGGGTGAATTATAAAAGACCGGACGGTTCTTCAGAGTATTGAAGCCGCGCGTCAGAGCCACCGCCTTGGGCTTGCGATGAAGTTTCTTCCTCTTCCTTCTGACTAACTGATTAATAGTTGACATTAAAAAGACTCCCAAAGGAGAACAATACTGTACTAAAAGAAACTTATTTTTGCAAACGAAAGGGACCCTAGCGAGGGCCCCCGTACCAAAGTTGCGGCAACGGCATGTTGGAGATAATCCTCGACACGATTACCACTGCCGCGGCAATGAGCAACAGGTAGAACCAGTTGCTCTCGAGGTACTCGTTGAGCATCTCGACAACCTTTTCGGTTTTGGTCATACGTCCTCCATTTTTTATCATACACCCAGACTGTATAAAAGTCAAGCCTCAGAATGAAGCCCCCGTAATAAGCCGGAAAATAAAAAGAATTACGGGAAAGACCAGTTGCCAAAGAAAGAAGATGAAAAAGAGAAGTAGGAAAAGCCCGTACCGCTCGAAGAAGTTTCTGAACTGGTAAAATTTCCGCGGGAAGAGAGCGAAGAGAATCTTCGACCCGTCCAACGGCGGTATCGGCATAAGATTAAAGAATGCCAAGAGAATATTGATAAAGACCACGACAGAAGTAATTTGGATAAAAGCGGGATTCGCGAAGCCGCCTCGCAAGGCAAGTCCGAAGATAAGAGCGATGGCGATATTGGAGAGCGGTCCGGCGCCGGCCACCATCGCCTCCGACCATCTGCCGGGGCGCAGATTGTACGAATTGTACGGCACCGGCCTTGCCCAACCGATGATGAACCCTCCGAGAGTATAAGAGATAAGCGGCACGAAGAATGAGCCGACAGGGTCTAGGTGCTTGGCGGGATTTAAGGTAAGTCGTCCTTCGTATTCAGCCGTTCTGTCTCCCAGATATCTCGCCGCGTAGCCGTGAGAGACTTCGTGAATGACGACGGACATGATAAGAACCGCGATTTGAAATACGAAATCCATAATGTTAGTATAACGCGGCTATGGTGAAAGTCTGTATCGTACTAAATAAAGGTTCGAGGCTTGGCGGCGGTTATTCCAATCGCACCCGCGCCACGCAGTTTAACCCCACCGGTATGGTTAGGAAGTACCCTAATCTCCAGAAGAAACGCATCTACGTGCCGGAACTCAAAAAGACTCTTACTCTCACTCTCTCCACCCGCGCCTGGAAAACCATCTCCAAACGCGGCGCCCACAGCGTCCTCAAAAAAGCCGGGGTTATCTAGTTTCTAGACTTTTAAATAAAGAGGAGTAGAGTCGTGTTAGACGAAAGGAGGCGATTGTGAAGCTTTTTATTTTTCTGCCAATTATCGCCTTCTACCTGTACCAGAGTTTCAAAATCAGGAGATTGGCGAACCGTGAAGTAGAGGCTTTCGAGCTTCATTGCGATATGTATGCTAAATATCGCGAGCTTATGGAAGACCCGCTCATGAGTTACTTGAGATGGAAAGAGTGGCTGCCTGTTTTCGAGGCCGCTGACGCTCACTGTCAGAAGCTCAACCCGAAGACAGCAGCCCAGCTTGGCCGCGTGTCTAGGTTCGTGAAGAAGATGATTGAGGACGACGGCTACCGGCAAGATTCACTGGCGGCGAGATAACATCAAACCGCCTTTTGTATTATTTAACCTTTAAATTCTGGCCGTCAGTTTCGAACTTTATGGTGCCGAGGGAGACGGTAGAGAGGATTTGTGTGCCGACTTTTTGCAAGATATTCAAAACTTCTTGGTGGGGATGGCCGTAGGTGTTGTCCTTACCGGCAGAGACAATGGCGTATTCGGGAGAAATAGCTTCCGCAAACATAAGTGAAGTGGACGTGCGCGAACCATGATGGCCGGCTTTCAAAACATCTGAATTTAAAATTTCTTTATCAAGATTTAATAAAATATTTTCTATTCGTATGGGTGAATCGCCGGTCAGGAGAAACGAGCTTACTCCGTATTCAAGTTTGGCGACAATCGACGCGTCATTTGTCTCCCAATTCGAGACGTCTTGGTTTGGAAAGAGAATTACAAGCTTTGCCCCGTCCCCGAAATTTATAATTTGGCCTCTTCTGGCAAGAACTTGAGAAACATTTTTCTCATTTAATCTCTTCTCTAATTCTTCATCCAGAGAATTATCGCTCTCTACTCCCGGTTCCAGGAAAAGTTCTACATCATATCTCTCTACCACTGCCGGCAAGCCGCCGATATGGTCGGCATCGGGGTGGGTAGCCATGACGATATCAATAGTTTTGTCGCCGAAAGGCATGATTCCGCCGAGCTCGCTTATTACCCTTCTATTTTTGCCCCCATCTATAAGCATTTGTTTCTTTGCCGGAGTCTCGATAAAGATGGCGTCGCCTTGGCCAACATCGAGAAAATAGACTTTCAGCGGTCCGTCTTTACTTTGGTATATCGCAAGCCAGACGAATATATTAGCAAGCGCGAGAAGAACTAGAAGGGATTCGCGCCAATGCTGTTTAATTGTATAATTACGATATGAAAACATTCGAGGAGAAGAAGTTCAATATACCTAAGCTTAAAGGAATAAGCGAAAAAACGATAGAAGAACACTTGAAGCTCTATAGTGGCTATGTCAAGAACGCCAATGAATTATTGGCGGATGGAGAGTACAACCGCCGGTTTCCGTTTGAGTTTAACGGCATGAGAAATCATGAGATTTATTTCTCCCAATTTGAAGGTAGTTCGACTCCGCTCACCGCAGGCGGCCCTCTGGCTCAAGTTGATTGGGAGAAATTTAAAACGCTTGCCTTAACTCGCGGCGTAGGCTGGGCCATGCTCGGATATGATAAAAAGACGGATCAACTCATGCAATATTGGGTTGATGAACAGCACTTGGGCCAACTCTCCGGCTGTACCCCCATTCTCGCGCTCGATATGTGGGAACACTCTTATGTCGCCGACTACCAGCCAAGCGGGAAGAAAAATTACGTTGAAGACTTTTTCGTTAATCTGAACTGGGCAAACATCGAGGAGAATTTCTTAAAAGCTTCCAAAAATATTGGCGACTAAAAGTATCCATGACAGAAGAAGGTGCGCTGTATAAGTCAGCGGCAACGCAACGACTATATTTATATAAGAGGCGAGAATCGCCAAAAATCCGATCAACATAGTCCACGGGACAACAATTAAGGTGAGGATATTGGACGGCAGAAAGAGCGGCGAGAAGCTACCGGTCGAGAATATAAGGAGCGGGAAGACGGCAGACTGCGTGGCTAGTGTTTGCGAGGTAATCTCGCGGATTTTTGGAATGGTAATCCACTTTAACTTCTTTTCTATCGGCGGCATAAAGTGAATAAGCCCTAAGGTGGCGAGAAATGAGAGTTGGAATGAGGGGTCGAATATCAAAATCTTGGGATTATGGAGAATCATGAGGAACGCGGCAAAGATTAAAGCACGAATGGCTGAATATTCCCTGCCGAAAAGCTTTGCCCCCGTGGCAATGAAAGCCATGATGGCCGCGCGGACAATACTTGCTTCCGCACCGGTCATGATAACGAAAAGAATGATACCAATAACGGGTACTTTGTGACTTCTGAAAATTTTTCTCAAAAAGTCGGCGATCAGAGTGATGTTAAATCCGGACAAAACAACAATATGAATAACTCCCGCCTTGCGGAATTCCTCCAAAATGTTTTTGGGCAGCGATTCCTTGCCGGAAACAATAAGTCCCGTGAGCAAACCGGCGTGCGGTTCTGGCAGAATTTCTTTAGCTTTGGCTACAAAACTTCTTTTGATTTTAAAAAGCGCCGATTTGACCGGATTGCCTCCGCCAGCTGGCGGACTGCTTGAGACAATTTCCACCTCCGCGAAGTTTAAGGTGTAGTAAATATTATCCTTCGAAAGATACCTGCCATAATCAAATTCGCCAGCTGGCGAATCAATAGTCCCCGGCCTCTCCAATTTACCGTTAACTGCTACTCTGTCTCCATACTGCACAGGAGAATAAGGCGGACCGTTTACCAGAACTTTTTCGCCGTTATCGGATTGGAGTATAAACCTTCTGAAATTTTCTTTATCTTCCGGCTCGCTTGCCACAATACCCGTCAAGTCCGGCACGGCCAATTCATGGAAATCCTTTATCGAATAGCGCAAGCTGCCTAAGCCGAAAGAAATGAGAACAATCGACAGCATCAATATTTCGTTACCTAGCTTCCCGTGCCAAACATATTCTGCGGCGAGACAGCCAATTCCGATTACCAGTATGAAAATGGAAACCAGCGGAGGGATAAAAATTGTCGAAGACAGAGCAATCGCCAGTATGAAACTCCCGAGGAAGCTAAAAATTAATCGGGTACGATGATTTGTTTCCGTCATAAAGAGTCACTTCAAGCCCGTCGGCAAAAGCGGTGGCGATTTCGTCAGAGCGCTCGTTGGCTTCCACACCGGCGTGTCCGGCGACATACTTCCATTTAATATCCTTGCCTTCAGACGCCATAAGAAGCTCTTGCCAGAGATCCTGATTAAGGACCGGCTTTTTGCCCGCGGTCTTCCAACCCTTTTTCTGCCAAGTCTTAATCCACTCGGTAATGCCCTTCATCGCATATTTTGAATCGGTGCTAAGAATAATTTCCGAATGGGAGCCATTGGGTTCTAGGTCAGAAACATATTCGAGTGCTCGGATGCAAGCGGTAAGCTCCATTCTGTTATTGGTAGTATGCGGCTCATCTCCACCAAGCTCGACCACTCGCTCGTCATTAGCGATGACAGCACCCCACCCTCCCGGACCGGGATTCCCCCTCGCCGCTCCGTCTGTATAGATGGTGATCATACCCAAATTATATCATCTATGATTTCCCTCAATTTATATGTATTCCCCCACTTCAGCATTCCTAGATAAGAAGCTTTTGTTTCTAGTGATGAATTATTTGAAAGATTCTTCATCATCCTCCTCTTAGTCACCGTCCTCAATACTCTATAATGCGAGAAGTGCACCCAACCTAAGAAATCTACTCCGGAATAAATGGTCTTGATGAAAACCTTGTCAGGATGAAGCTCAAGTTTAAGCTCAGTCCGTAGGAAATGTACGATATATCGTATAAATGACTCTAATTCTGATTTGTTTTGAGAGAAGAACGCAAAATCATCAGCATATCTTATGTAATACTTCACTTTTAACTTATGCTTCACTAATTGGTCGAATTCGTTCATATAGATGTTTACCAGAAGCTGGGATGTGAGATTGCCTAGAGGCAGGCCTTTGTTTGGAGAAGTTTCAAAACTCTTTATTATTTGTTCCAAAAGCCAGACTATATTCTTATCCTCAATATGCTTCACTATGATATATAGGAGTGTGGGGTGGTCTATAGTGGCAAAGAATTTTTTGATATCGCATTTCAATATAAAGCATTGTTTGGTGTTGTTCTTAGAGACTTTTCGAGAGAAAGACTTGAACCTCTCCATGGCTCGGTGCGTCCCTTTGTTTAAACGACAGGAATAGGAATCGTGGATAAACTTTTTATCAAAGTAGGGATAGAGGACTCTATAAATTGCATGATGGAGGAGCCTGTCTCGTACAGAAGCTTTGTGGATATTCCTAGGCTTGGGATCTGAAATGTTGAAAGCGTGGTAAGAAGAGTGGGTGTAAGTTTTGTTCTTGAGGTCTAAGTGTAAAGAAATGAGATTGTCCATCAAGTGTAGCTGAAATTCTTGAACATCCCTCCGTTTTCTTTTACCGTTTAGGAATTCTTCCCAAGCATGAAGAAGATTCTCAAGCGAGATGATATCATCGTAGGTATGAATGAGCCTTTGAAAAGCCCCCCCCAACGGAATTTTTCTGTCTTTACTCATCTCAAAGAGATTTATATTCTGTGGCATTCAAAATTTTATAAGTTTCCTAAGAATTCCAGATTTTCAATAGGGATAAAGATAGATTCTTTGTTTGTAGAGACAATACAAGAAGTTGCACTGGCAGGCTTTACTCAAGGCCAAGAAAAAATCGCTCATATCAAACAAGCATTAAGTCTAGCAGACACCTTGAAAATTTTTCTTCAAATCGCTTGGGAATTGAAGCTTTTAGAAGATAAGCATTATCTAGATATTTCAGAAAGAATGAATGTGGTAGGGAAAATGCTCGGTGGCTGGCACAATCAAAATATAAAACAAAACTCCCTCGCTTTCGCGAAGGAGAAATAAGCATGTTTGCGGAGACGGAACACGACCTCATTGTCGAGATTCCACTTGTCGTCCGGATTCGTCCAGTTGGCGTTGAACCAGCGCTTGCCGTTGTCGTTGCGCTTGAGTTCGAACACGTTCGGGTTGCCATCGGAATCGGTTATGTGCATTACTTCTTCCAAACCACCGTTCCTCGAATATTCTCGGGACTGAATTTTATTCGTGATCGTAATCACATAAAGTAATGCACCAAGTATGTTTATTTTTGAGCGACTTTGCGACCACTCTACCTCAAACCTTAGTCGGAGATACTCTCGGTTGCAAAACGCTGGATTCGGCAGAAAGTAACCAGAGTCGCTTTCATATTCGCCTAATACCATTTAAGATTTTCATACAAAAACCGCGTGTGCACAAG
>CAYFFP010000004.1:4443-45825 GCA_964342515.1 uncultured Candidatus Saccharibacteria bacterium | reverse complement strand
GGAGTAGATATCAAGGAGATTGTTCGGCGTGGTCGTCCCGATGCCGACGTTGCCACCGCTTAGAATAACCATCTTGTCCGACCGGCCGGTCGCGGTTTCTGTCCAGAAATGGAGGTTCATGGCGTCAGAACCGGTGGCTTTACCGTAGATTCCTGACAGCGCGCCGCCGACCACCCCACTGTTAAAGTTCAGACCTGCGGTGGTGTTAGCGGTGGAAGACAGGTTTGAGATGCTGAGCCCCTGCACATTGACCGGATCTGCCGGATTGGCGGCATTGTCCGTAAATTCGTCAAGAATCTGCCCGCCTGAAACATGCAGCTTCGCGCTCGGCCCCGTCGTCCCGATGCCGACGTTGCCCCCACTGGTAGCAAAATAAGCGTCAGAGGTGGATTGGAGGACGGTGGTGGTAGCGTAGGTAGCGTTGAGGCGAGAACCAGCGAGGTTGAAAGTGAGTGCGGAGGAGTCAATGAACGCTCCGCCGGTGGAAGCGAAGGGAATTCTGGTGGAAGTCAAGGATGAGAGAGCGAAGTTGGTGGTAGTCGCTTGAGTACCAGTAGCATTAGTGAAAGTGAAGTTTTGGAGAGTTGTGGAGCCCAGAGCCAAGAAATTAGTGCCTGTGAAAGCTTGCAAGGTGCTTGAACCGTTAGCTAGAAAATTGGTTGAGTAAAGATTGGTGGAGGTGGCGGAGGTAATGGTGCCTTGGGTAGCGGTAAATGCTTGAAGGGTAGTTGAACTATTAGCGAGAATATTAGTAAAGATGCCGAAGCCGGTAAGAATGTCGCCGAAGATGGAGGAGTTAGCGCGCAGGTTGGTAGAGGAAGCCAGACCGGAAATGTGTAGCGCGGTGGTGGTGGCATTTGTTCCTGTCGCATTTTGGAACGTCAGGTTTTGGAGTGTGGATGAACCATTGAGGAGAAGATTGGTGGAAGTGAGAAGCGGGGTGGTGATGCTTGAGGTGGCGGTCAGAGCAGAAGTGTAGATCGTGCCGCCGTCGAAGAAACCGGAACCGGAGACGGAGAGTTTATAATTCGGCGTTGTGGTAGAAATACCAAGTCGCCCGTTAGCCAAATCAAATACAAAAGATGAAGAATCGATGAGCGCGCCGCCGGTGGAGATGAACGGGATGCGGGTGGAAGTGAGCGAGGAGACAGCGAGATTGGTAGAGGTGGCTTGAGTGCCGGTGGCGTTCTGGAAGGTGAAGTTCTGGAGGGTGGTGGAACTATTTACATAAAGCGTGCCGTTGCCGATGCCCGAGGTGATGAAGACGTCGGAGTTGAATTTGAATCGGTCATTGGTTGAGTCCCAAGTGATAAGCGCGTTGGGGATAGAAGTGCCTCTTTCGAATGAGAGGTTAGCATCTTCGGTATCAGCGGTAGCGTTGTCCGAGTTGATGTTGAAGGTCTCGGCGGTAAGATTCCCTCCGGTCAGAGTCCCCACAATGGTTGAAGCGTTAACTTCGTTGGCGTAGATTTTGTCGAAGCGGGTGCCGGCAGTGCCGATGTCTATGGTGTCGTCAAGAGCCAGGATGTTGCCGATCACTGTGTTGGCACCGATCCTTAAGGTACCACTATTGGTTCTGATGTCATGGTTGCCTGTACCGGTAAATAGGAGCCCTGCTCCATTACCGATGATTGATAAGTTCGTAGTGGTGGCGTTGGTGGTGGTGGCGTTAGAAGCGGTGAAGTTCTGGAGAGTGGTGGAGCCGTTGACAAGCAGGTTTGCCAGAATGCCTGTTTGAGCAGAGAAATTCTGTAGCGTTGAGGAGCCGTTGGTGAGAATGTTAGTGAAGGTGCCGAAGCCGGTGAGAATGTCGCCGAAGATGGAGGAGTTGGCGCGCAGGTTGGTGGTGGAGGCAAGACCCGAGACATAGAAGTCCGTGGTAGAAGCATTGGTAAGAGAGAGTGTAGTACCAGTGGCATGAGTCCAGCTAAATTCGGTAAAGCCGCCGGCAGGACCGGAGACCGAGGCATTGGTGAGCGTTGAGTTGGTGAAGCGGCCGCCGTCAGTAAGAGCGCTGACGATACTTGAGGTCCTGCCGGCATCGGCGTCCGACTGGCGGGTAACAACGGGCCTCGTGTCCGCCAAGAGAATTTCTTCCCTCAAAATTCTAGTGTCAATAACCGGCGA
Organism: uncultured Candidatus Saccharibacteria bacterium; assembly: GCA_964342515.1. Taxonomy (GTDB): domain Bacteria; phylum Patescibacteriota; class Minisyncoccia; order Phycocordibacterales; family Zambryskibacteraceae; genus UBA5004. The sequence continues at coordinate 43,698 of CAYFFP010000004.1, read as the reverse complement.
GTAATTATAAGTGTAGCTCGCCGGTTCGCGCGCGGCGCTGATTCTCGTCTCGATGTATTGTTCGAGCTCTTGTCTCAAATCCGCGCGCAGCGTTTCCAAATTTATCGACGGGACAGTTTGAGTGATTGCAGTTTGAGTCGGTTGTTCTTTCAAAGTCGGACTTTGGGAATCAGTACTTAAAGTCCGACTTTTAGATTTGCCAAACGCAATCTCTTTCAGTGAATTAAATCCGTCGACAAGCACTTCGAACGGGTCGAAGAGGAGATCGAAGAATGATGCCGTCGCCAACTGCGACGACGCGGAGAGTCCTTCCACTTTTTCTTGGAACGCTCTTGAAAGAGTCGGGTTTGAGTGTTGTAGAGTAAAAAGTCCGGTCGTCACTACTAGACAGAGAGCTAAAGCAGTGGCTGCCGCCTCGAGCACGAGCGCTTTGGTCCATACCGGCGGTACATAACGACTCGCTTTAGACAACTCGGGTAGCCGAGGTCTATCATCATTCTGATAAGTAAAAACAACATCTTTCGAAAATCTCGGCTGAGTTACAAAATCCAAGGTCCGACCTTGGGAATCAATACTTAAGGTCGGACCTTTAGAGAAGGAGAAATTCGAGTCTCGTTCTTTCAGACCTTTTTGCCTCTGCGAAGCGCCGTTACCTTTATTTTTCTTATGTTCAAGCAAAGATTCGTAATCAACGTACCAAGTTCGTCCGACCAGCTTACTCGGAATTTTTTTAGCCCTGCAAAGTTGCCCGATGTAGTCCGGAGCGTATCCTATCTTCTCGGCAGCTCGGCTAGCCGAGATATATTCTTTTCCTTCAGAAAATATAGATACTGACATTACTTAAATTATAAATCTCGGCAGTGGAAAAGCCTATGGATAAAGAGTGGAAAACTGGGGACAACTTGAACTAAATTTTCAATTAACAATTTCCAATTATCAATGAATTTTCAATATTATAATTTTGAAATTAATACTATCCACAATAAACCTTGCTAAGTAATACTATTGTCTATAAACTTAGTTAGTAGTGATTATTAATGTTTAATATAGTTATATGGCTAAAGAGATATATTTTTCCATAAAGGAGGCGGCGGAGATTCTGGGTGTTTCTCCCCTAACTCTCCGCAACTGGGACAAATCCGGCAAGTTCAGAGCTGGGAGACACCCCATGAACAACTACCGCGTTTACAAACTCTCTTCCTTAGAGAAGATTATCGAAGATATTGAGGGTGGTACCAATAAGAGCAATATGGAGAAAAGAATAAAAAAGTTAATGGTCCGCCACGAAGAAGACTAGAGCAGTTTGTCGAAAAGCTTTTGGAGAATAATCGGGTTGGCCCTGCCTCCCGATTTTTTCATCACTTGTCCGACGAGGAATTGTTTCGGTGCATTGCGATCCTCAACTTTTAAAACTTCTTCGATCCATTCGTTCAAAACTTTTTTATCGCTTTCTTGCATCAAATTATTTTCTTCGGCAATTTTTCTTGCATTGCCATCTTTCCCTTGAAGTATCTTCAAAATTTCTTTTGCCCCGCGCGAGGAGAGCTCTCCCCCATCAATCATGCGGACAACTTCGGCCAAGCTTTCCGCCGGTATTAATTTTTTAAGGTCGGTAGTAATGTAATTTGACACTAACTTAGTCAACTTGGAAACCCCGTTTCCAAGTAGCCTGACTGTTTCCTCAAACAACTCTCCCCGTTCGACTTGGGTAACGTAAATCTCCGCATGCTCTTGCGAGATTCCCAATTTCAAAAGACGCTCACGTTTTTGCCACGGCAATTCTGGCTGCGCCCGACGAAGCTCTTCCGGAGCGAAGTCGGGAATTTCTTTTATAAAAAGCTTCGGCAAGTCAGGGTCCGGGAAATAGCGGTAATCATGCGATTCCTCTTTTAACCTCTGACTAAATGTCTCTCCTTTATTCTCGTCCCACCCTCTAGTTTCTTGAGTAACCTTTTCGACCTTTTGCCTTTCGAACTCATAACTTATGGCTCTCTCTACTGATTTAAAAGAATTTAAGTTCTTGATTTCAACTTTAGTCCCCATATTAATGCTTACGTTCGCCTCGATTCGGAATTCACCTTTTTCCATATTTGCTTCCGAAATATTTAAGTAATTCAAAAGCAACTGCAGCTCTTTAGCAAAGCGCGCGGCTGTCTCCGATTTATGAATTACTGGCTCTGTTACCAATTCCATGAGCGGCACCCCCGCCCTGTTAAAGTCTATTAAACTCTCATCTCCGACCCCCTCCGCCTCCGGCACCTCCCCCTTAATAAGGGGGAGGTTGGTGGGGGTGAATTGATGTATTGATTTGGCGGTATCCTCTTCAAGATGAATTCTGATGAGTTTTACTCCCGCCAGTTCCCCGCCTTTCACCAATGGGTGTTTATACTGGCTTATCTGGTAACCCTTGGGGATATCGGGGTAGAAATAATTCTTGCGGTCGAATTCCGTATAGTCGGCAAGTTCTCCATTTACTGCCAATCCTAGGCGCAGGATTGATTTTACTGCTTCTTTATTTATGACAGGAAGCGTTCCCGGATGACCCGTACACACCGGACAAATGTTGATGTTCGGGTGCGTTTCATCATGGTCGTTCTTCGAGTCGCAGAACATCTTGGTCTGCGTATTGAGCTCGGCATGTATCTCGAGACCGACTGTTAGCTTATAGTTCTCTTTCATTATCTTTACACCTTAAGCGTTGAGCGCTTTTTCCGCAAGCTTGATAGCTCCTTCTTTTGACTGGGCGACTGCTAAATATCTAGCCCTGTGACAGAGTTTCGCGTCGTCTACGCCTGTGAGTTTTATAAATTCTTCCCCAGTCTTTCCCGCCCAACTTTCTGGAAACGGTTTCTTTGCTTCGAAACTGTTTAACTTCTTTCGAACCACTTTCGCTCCCCAGTTCCCTTCCGTACGCTGATAAATAACAAACTGAGCTTCGCTAGGAATGAGCGCGTGTTCCCAAGATAATTTTGATGGAATCACGATGATTCTTTTATTTTCACTCTGCTCATATATTTTTCTCGTCTTTTCCGAATCTTTAGCTTCTTTCTGCGCTATCACTAATTCATTTTTTAAAACACTTTGCGCTAATGGAAGAACCTCAAAGAAAACTCTGGTGAAGTCCTCCGGGGTTTCGGCATTATAAGCGAAAGAATGGATGTAATCGTATAGGCTGTATTCTCTTATTCCATCATATATATAGCTAGAGAGCTCTATGCCATTATCTATAGCGTCTATTGGCATTACCAGTTTCTCGTTGAGAATTCGGGATACTTCTTGATTCTCTGCAAATTTTTCTCCATAAGTTATCCACACAAGGCCAAAAGACGCGTAAGGAATATCGTTTTCGTGCGAACCGGCACCTTCAGGCTGATGGTGATCGAAACGCAAATGCTTTTCGTCATACACTCCGCCTACATCCACGACAATATCAGCTGACGCAATAATAGCCTCATCCCGACTCCTGATGATTTCTGCTTCAGGGTAAAGGAGTTTTAAGAGGGAAACCGCAAATAGATCGTCTGTATGAAATCTCCCGCTATGAGTGACGATGCGCATTATAAAGTTTGTTCGCCCGCCAAAGAAGAATCATCATTACAGAGACGGACAGAACCATGGTTGGTATCGTGATATAGCCGAATTCGTACACATAGAGCTTGCTGCAGCTGGCCGTGGCATCACAAGGAATGAGCGGGCTTCCGCCCCATTGCACGTAAGAGTGATACAGAGAAATAATGAGAGCGATAACGCTCAAAGGCAAGATATATTTGAACACGCCCCTGTCTTTCTTCATAAACGCCACCAGGAAGAGTACGGACAAAGGATAAACGGCTATTCTCTGCCACCAGCAAAGAAGACAGGGTTCGAATCCCACGATCTCGGAGTAGAATAGCGACCCCGCCACCGCCGCAAGAGAAACTAATAGACCCAGACCTAGAGAATGTTTGCCAACCCAGAGTGCAAAAGAATTCCGGAAAATTAAAGAAACAAGAAGAATTGCCGCTATTATATTGGACGCAACTACTGCCAAAGGCAGTAATGTGGAGAAGGTATTAATCATTAGTAGGTAATGGGCAGCTGGTTAACTCAACAAGGCGTTCAAGCGAGAGCTCGCCGGTTTCGACTATGCCGTTGGGAAATTTCCAAGTTGGATAACCGACCACTCCGGCCTCGGTGCAGGCGGGAGTCTGACTCTTGCCATCCGGCGTTGAGCATTCTATATAAGGAAGAAGTTTGGCAGATGAACCGAAGAGGGCTTTCTGGTTCTGGCAGTGCGGACACCAGAAGGCGCCGTAAAAGAGGGCCCCGCTCTCCTTGATACATGAGGCGAATGAGTCCAGCCGGCCGGCCTTCCCCGGAGTACGTATCAGAGAGATGAGCCCCCCGATAACCAGAATAATAATTAAGAGCCAAACAGCTTTGCGCATATCAATCAGTATATAAGAAAATAAGGAAATTCGACAAACTCTCTATCCCCAATCCAACGATCAGAAGGGTCAGCATCATCCTGACGATAAATCCGACTGCGGTTAAGACGAAGTAAGACATAAAAGGCATACGGAGCACTCCCGCGGCAACATTTAAAGGCAGAGACGGCAATATCGGTATCGAACGCAAAAGCAGGAAGACAATATCGTCATACCGCTCGCCTCTAAAGTGCCGACTCAACTTCTCGACGTCATGCCAACTGAAACGGAGATATTTTTGGAATCTGTTGATAAGCGGCCGGCCGCCATAATAAGAAAGTACATACACCGGCACACAACCGAGAGCCGCTCCGACTCCCACGGGCAAAGCTACAAAGATGAAAAGTTTGCTGACGAAAGCTAAAGTCAGAGGGTCATCGAGAAAAAATAGCTGGCCGGCCAAGATTACCGCGTAAGGCAGGACGACAAGAAACTCGTTTAAAAACGAGACGAAGAAAAGAGCGATGGCGCTCCCGAAAGTGGGATTAAGCACCACCTGCTGCACCACCCGGATAAAATCAAGCGTTTGCTCCATGGCATTTTTTAAACTTTTTGCCCGAACCGCACCAGCAGGGCTGATTCCGACCGAGTTTCACCTCACCCGGGCTACGCCCACCCTCTCCTTGAGCAAGGAGAGGGTTGGGTGAGGTTTGAGAAAGTTTGGTCGCCCGCTTTAGCGCTTCAACATCCAATGCCGCCACAAACTCTGAAATTTGTTTTTTAATCGCTACCTCCATCTCTCTGAAAAATCTTAAGCCGTCTTTCTTGTACTCTACCAAGGGGTCCCGTTGGCCGTAAGCGCGCAGATTAACGGAGGAGCGCAGATATTCCATCATCTCCAAATGGTCCACCCAGAAGACGTCAATGGTCTGAAGAACAATGCGCCGCAAAACCTCGACTACCGCCGCGATGTCGAAGTCGAGCTTTGACACATCTGCTCCGGTCTCAAGAAGATATTCTTTTATTTCCTCCGCGGAACCCAGAAGAATCTTCCGCCGCCGGCCGTAAATAATTTTCCTCTGGAAGTTCAGAACGTCGTCGAATTCGAGCACATGCTTTCTCGAGTCGAAGTTGAAGCCCTCGATCTTTTCCTGCGCCTTCTCGAGAGAACTGGTGATGAGCTTATTCTCAATCGGCTCGTCTTCCGGAATGTTGAAGCGACCCATCACGCTCTTGATGGCATCGACGGCGAAGATTCTCATGAGCGTATCCTCGAGCGAGACGAAGAATTGCGTCTCGCCGGGGTCTCCCTGCCGGCCCGAGCGGCCGCGCAGCTGGTTGTCTATGCGCCGCGCGTCGTGCCGCTCGGTACCAAGGACAAATAACCCACCAAGCTGTTTTACTTCCTCGTACTCATCTCTAGTACTCGGTACTCCTCCTAGTTTGATATCTATTCCTCTACCGGCCATGTTGGTGGCTACAGTCACGGACCCCTTACGACCAGCTTGGGCTATTTGCTCACCTTCTCTTTCGTGATTTTTGGCATTAAGAACCTCATGTTTTATGCCGGCATTCTTCAAATAATCCGAAAGTAATTCATTATGCTCTATAGACACCGTACCAATAAGCACCGGCTGGCCCTTCTTATTTAACTCCTCCACTTTTTTAACTACCGCCTTCATCTTGCCGGCGAAGGTTTGGAAAATCAGATCGCCGTGGTCTTTGCGGGCAATCGGACGATGAGTAGGGATGATGTAGGTTTCCAGCCCATAAACCTTATAAAACTCTTCTTTGGAAGTGGCGGCCGTACCGGTCATGCCTGATAAGGTTTTGTACATGCGGAAATAGTTTTGGAAGGTAATGGAGGCGAAGGTTCGGCTCTCTTCCTTAATCCTTACTCCTTCCTTGGCTTCAATGGCCTGATGGAGCCCTTCCGACCATCTTCGCCCCGGCTGGAGCCGGCCGGTAAAGGCGTCAACGATGACCGCTTCGTCATCTTTGACGACGTAATCTTTATCCCGACGGTAGAGCGCTTTGGCTTTAACGGCAGTCTCCAAGTGATGCACGTACTTCACGCCGCCTTCGGTATAAATATTTTCTATGCCGAGCGCTTTCTCCGCTTTGTCTATCCCTTGGTCGGTTAGCGTTATGGCGCGAAGCTTCTCATCGACGGAGTAGTCGGCGTTATCTTCGAGAGTTCGGGCGATTTTCGCGAAGCGCTCGTAGAGTTCTCCGGCGCTGCCTACGGAGCCGGAGATAATCAGGGGAGTCCTCGCTTCATCGATGAGAATCGAGTCGATCTCGTCAACGATGGCGTAGTGGTAGTCCCGCTGACTCAACTGCCGCGTATCGGCGACCAGATTATCGCGCAGGTAGTCGAAGCCGAATTCATTATTTGTGCCGTAGGTAATATCCGCGGCATACGCTTCCTGCTTCCCGACGGGCCTTAAGAATTCGTGCACAACGTGGAACGCGCCTGTCTCGTCTCGTGTTTTATCTTTGTTCGTATGCCTCTCATCATAAATAAACGATTCGGCATGATTCAATACTCCGACGGAGAGCCCGAGATAATCATAAATTTGTCCCATCCAGACGGCGTCGCGGCGAGAGAGATAATCGTTGACGGTAACAATGTGCACACCCTTGCCCTCGAGAGCCACGAGATAGGCGGGTAAAGTGGCAACCAGCGTTTTGCCTTCGCCAGTTTTCATCTCGGCAATGCCGCCGTGATACATTGCCAATCCGCCCAGAATCTGGACGTCGAAGTGCCGCTGACCGAGCGTTCTCTTGGCCGCTTCCCTCACGGCGGCGAACGCTTCCGGAATAATGCCATCAAGCGAGGCGCCATTACTTATGCGCTCTTTGAAATCCGCAGTTTTATTTTTGAGCCCTTCTGGCGAGAGTTTCTCGAATTCCGGCTCGAGTGCATTTACTTTTGCGACAACTACCTGCCAATTCTTAAGCTTTTTCTCTTCCGGAGAACCGAAAATACCAGGAAATAAAGCCATATGGAAAGCTATTTTAGCATATTTCCAAAGAAAAAAGTCCGGACTTGCGGGTCGGGACTTTTTTCTTTGACAACAAAACTAAGCTCGCTTCTTGCGTGAGCTCTTCTTCTTTTTTGATGTCTTTCTTTTCTTTGCCATTGAATTAATGATTGTACGCAGTTTTTAATTTCTCTGCGCTTGTATTAATTATCTTACTTACGACGTGCACACACAATAGTTAAGACGCGCAATGTGTGGATAACTTTCAAAAATAATTTTCGTAAAAAAAATTATTTTTGGATCTGCTCTACGTATCCTTCCGCTTCGGCGCGATGCGCGGGAGAAATTTCTGCAAGCTCCGAGAGCACCTCGACTGCCTTTTCCTTATCACCGTTCAAGAGATAGGCGTTCCCAAGCTCGAGATAAATTTGTTGCTTATTAGGCGAGAGTTCGTGGGCGCGCAAAAGATGCGTAACGCCTTCATTGGTGGAACCGGTCATAGCAAGAAACGAGCCGAGTACCATCTGATATCTCGCATCGTAGGGCATTTTACTTGCCTGTTCAGCCATGGCGCTTCTGGCAAAATTGAAAAAACGATTCCGCTCTTCTATCGGAAGATCGGTAGCGAGCAAGACCAGCGAATACGCCGACAACTGTTCCACCACTTCCGGACGCCCCAGACGGGAAGTGCCGTAGGCTTTCTCGAAATTCTCCATAGTCGTCGAGGCGAGACCCGCCTGAAGAGATCGGAGCACCCTGATGAGCGAGGTGTTCGCCATCATCGGTTTTATGTTGACGAAATAAAGAGTGAAGGTGAGAAAAACAATAATGGCCGGCGTTATAATGTTCTTAACAACCGGTTCGGCTGAAGAAGTTTGCCATAGCGGAACCGTACCGGCGCGGCTGTGCAAGTATGAGAGAAGCGAGAAGAAAAGAACGTAGCTTACCAGATGGTCGAAGACAAAGAAGTTATGGAAGGCGTATGCCGCCAAGGCCGAGATGAGTATCGACCCCTCGACCTCGGAGAATCCGTATTTGCGGCTCCAAAGGGAGTAGAGAGGTATCGCGTAAAGCAAAAGATAGAGTAAGAAGCCGATTATTCCTCCGGCCACCGCCCAATCCAAGAAGACGTTGTGGGCGCGGTCAAACCACGGCTCAAGACGATACATTTCCGGAGTGTAATGCTTCTGGAAAACGTAGTTGAAGTTATCCTGTCCCCAGCCGAGAATCGGGCGCTCGGCAATGCCCTTAAGCGCCACCGGCCAGATGAAGTAGCGGCCTTGTGTTTTCAAGTCCGTTACGTTAAGCGTGGCGAAACGAGAGAGCACCGGGCTCTCTTTGACAAATTCCGTATCGCGGGCGAAGAAAAAGCCGCCGGAGAGAATAACCAGTCCGGCAAGGGCGGCGATGCTTAATTTTCTGATTATCGGCTCTTCTCTATTTTTGACATTAAGCAGAGCAAGTATTAAGAGGCCGCCCAAGAGTCCTAAGATGGCGCCGCGGGTTACCGTGTAATAAAGAATGAAAAGCTGGAAGATAATGAGGAGACCGTAAAGATACACGAGCATTGTATTCTTTCTCTCGCGGTACATAAAGAAGAGCGCCACGAAAATGTGGAACAGAAGGTAGACCGCCAGATATATCGCGTTGCCGAAAGTGCCATCCACTCTGGCGTCTGATTGTGACGGCCGGAGAACACCCAATACTTGAAAGAGCGCGTAGCAGACCATGAGAGCCGAGGCGACAAGCGAGGTGTTCCACCATCTCTTCCACTCAACTTCGCGGAAAACCGAACTTATCACCAGAAAGAACGCGCCCAGATGAAGAAGCGAGATGAATCCCTCCATGCGCTCGTAATTGCTCCAGAAACTTTTCACCGGAGCGACACCGAAGATATTGGCAATGCCGATAACGGCAATAAAAACGAATACCGCGTAAAGAATGGGGGATTTCTTCGGCCGATATTGCGGATCAAGCAGGGCTAGGACCAGCCAGAAAGCAAAAACTATTTCCACGATAATTCTCCACGCAAAGGCTTTGGTGGTGATGAAAGGGAAAAAGAATTCGGAGGAGACTAGAAACGGGATGAACGGAATGGCGAAAAGGCCCACAAAAATAACCCACTTCAAGTTGTCTTTAGTCATAGGAAGTATCGTACCATCTTGCGGATTAAATTCCACAGCCGCCAGCCGAACCTGCCGATGCTAATTTTTATTTTATCCGGATAGGAAGTCTCTGCGCCGAAAAATCCTTTGCGGAAAGCGAAGTAGCACTCCCAGTCGGTGGTAATCAGAGCCGGCAGATTATATCTTCTCTGTTGCTTATCCTTCGAGCCGAGCAGATTTGCGAAATGGTCTTCGGAGAAATGAGTTCCCCGCCACAGAGTTCCCTTCCATATTGCCGGCGCCAGAGAGAAGAAAACATTGTCGAACATGTAGTTAAAAACTTTCCGCGTTTCTCCGCTCACTCCGTCAGGCGGGAAGTTCGGGAAGTAGGCGGAATCCTTCACGTCGATTTCCTTCCTATACAGAACATAGGCCGGCTTCAAAACAATTTCCCTGTGCACGGAGGGAATAAATTCAAACTTGTCGTAGGCAAGTATTGCTTGGCAGAAATCTTTCAGAGTTTTGAGTTCGGCAACAAAGTAAAGATCGTGGATGAGAAAGTTGGGCGGATGAACGACAGCGGCTCCGATTTTCCTCGTATTGTTGGCGAAGAACGATTCGAGCAGTTTTTCCAAATCAAGATAAATATCAGTACGAGTCTTTACCACATACTCAATACCATTTTTTTCCAACTCCAAAATACCATTCAGAGTACTGATAAACTGCCGGTGCTTATTGTTATCTTTATATACCCTATCCCACTTAATTCCTCCCGGGTCTGGGGCGGAAATAAGTTTCGCTCCGGTAAAACTTTCTCCCGATTTAATTTCATTGTCCCAAGTAGAGACAACTATCTCATCGAAGAGATGCCCGAATTCTCTTATTGTTCTATTGATATTCTCCCGACAGTCATAGTGGACAATGCCTTCTTTCGCCATGAGATTCTCCGGATTCTCATGCATCCTGTCTCCCGTTCTGCCAATGGAAATGAACGGCCCCTGTATCACCAGACCGATCTTTTTCATTTTATTTTATTAATATTAAATTAATCTTAAGTATGTGCTTATGCATAATTCAGGTCAACTAACATAATGTTGAATTACCATCACAATCGAGTTCATGATAACTTCTTTTATGTTCTCCCGATCGGCCAATTGTCGAACAATTTCCTTGTAAGCTTTTGAGTTGAAATGATAATGCCCGGCGATAAGACAACACAGCATTTTATTCTCCGGACTATTATCCTTCATCCACTTCTTCCATTTACCACCGTTGTAGGCTTCGAGAAAAAACTTCTCTGTTGGAATACCATATATAAGACAGCGAGAGAGTACTGTCATGGTCTGTATTACTCCCAACTGCGGTGCGATATTCATAGCATCTACCAGACCCACTCTGTCCTTAATCTGTTCTTTGGTCAGATAATCCGCATTATGTTCTTTGAGCTTAAGACCTTTTGACCTTATGAGTTTAGAAACTTTTTCTGTGAAAGATTTATTGAAATTGCCAACTTGATTTATCTCCATAACTAAGCTGCCTGTCTGCACTACATAAAATGTCGGTTTGCAAAACTTCTGGAAGAAATCGATCTCTCGCTCCCATTCTTGGATGTTTGGCAGACTGTAATTGGTGCCTTGGTTCTCGTCGGTGCCAATCTCGAGTTCTATGTCGGGGTTGAGCTCTAAGCAATATTCCACCGCTTTCCTAGATGCTTCGAGTCTCTCATCGTGAGAACCTTGAAAGTGGCATAAGTCTATGTGGATGAGGTCGAAACCTGCCCTAATATCAGTTCTAATAGTTCGATAGACGTCTTTGATATCATAATTGCCATTAAAGCCCGGCCCGCAGTGGTCTCGGCAGATCTTCACATTCGCCAAAGGATAAAGCTTCCTCATCTTCTTCACGAAATCCATGTATTCATCGGTCGTCCAGTCGTTAACATAGCCGCCATTGTAGTCAACTTGGTTCTTGGAAGCGATGAGCATCAGCGACTGCCGGAAGAAGTTTGAGTAGTAGAAGACCGTCTCCACTATCTCCGAGCTCATTGGACCGATAGCGAGTTCAGGTTTGGCGCTCTTGAGAGCTTTTTGCATCACTTTACCTTAGCGCACCTGAAGCGTTTTATGAAGCATGGACCGACCCATGTAAGAGAGCATTTCATCGAACGGCGCATTGTGGAGAGGCGCCATATTGAGGAAGATGATGGCCGTTAGAGTCTTCACCTTTTTTAAATCATAGCCGTTCGCAAGTAGGAAATCTTCGTAATGTTCGCGCGCTTCTATGAGGTCGTTCTTCACAAAATAGTGATAGAAAGCTTCTTTGCCGTCAGTATTAGCCGAGAACATCCCTTCTTTAATGAGTGGGTAAGAAATAACCATGCCGCCATAAAGTTTGGCTAAATCGTAATAGAGATCTCCTACCTCAACTAGGCCGCCGAATTCGTGCCGCCAGTCTAGCAGAATAAATTTATCCTTGGCATTCCTCGCCTTAGGATTAACAAGGATATTATCGAACTGCAAGTCGCCGTGGAAGTTGGCCGGTTCGCCTGCGGTTAAATGTTCCCAATTTACTTTATTTAACAATTCTTTGGTCGAAGGCACTTTGGCACCGTTGATAAATCCGACCTCCTTCTCGCCTTTTTTCTTTTCGAAAGCGGCCACCCTTTCTTTCGTCTTATCCTTGTAGAATTTGACCATCGCTTCTTGGAAGGCCTTTTGCTGTTTGGGAGAGAGTTTCAACTTCTTCCAAAGATACTTCTTGGCCCAAAGTAGAAATTCTCCGGCCAAACTCGCATTCAAGACACTATAAAGAGTGTGGCCATTCACTTTCTTATACGAATAAAAATGCCCGCGCCGGGCTTCGATTTTCGGCGTAAGCCCTCGAAGTACAGTCTTAGCGCGAATATGACGTTTATCAGTTATTGAACGGTCAGCAAAAAACTTTATAACTCTGTCGTTAACAAAATAAAGAAATTCATCACCCTTACTGAAATCGAATTTGTTTTCACCGGAGAAATTCTTGTTGGTCTCTATATAATTCTCAAGAGTGCCAGTATCAAACCAAGTGAATCCTATCGGTACCAGGTGTTTTCCAATGAGCGCCTTGAAACCATTTGACACTTGTATCTCGCCCGCAATAGCCTTTTTATTCTGCTTAAGGGCGTTGAAGAAAACTGAATAATCCTTGATACCTGCTAACCCTATAAAGGCGAAATGATTGTCGTTTTTAGTCTTATCATCCAGCTCGTAGATAGCATTATTCCTAATTCTGACAGTGCAATACGGCTTGGTCTCATGGACTGGGGCGATACCCATCCAATTTTGATTAGGAAGAGGAATATCTTCAGCCACAATAGTATCCGATGTTGTAAAAATGAACGGGCATTGTAGGTGCTTCTCGCAAGCCAAGAGAGAGTACCCAGGTCCGGTACCGGGACCAACGAATTTTTTGATCACTACGAAGATAAATTTACGCTTAGGATAAGCAAGCTTTAAATAATCAATTACAGTGTCTTTTTTATGCCCTACCGCTACCACAAATTCTACATTTATAGGAAATTTTTCGACGACATATGAGATGACTGCCTTATTATTTACCGGCAATATTCCTTTGTGGATATGGTCAGAAATGTCCCCCATGCGAGAACCGATACCGGCCGCCAATATGCAGACTTTGTATTTCATGAGTTCATAATATATCAGAAGGCCGGTAGCGTTGCTATTCAACGCTACCGGCTAGTCACTATCTCCCTTTATTAATGTGTTCGCTCTCAATCCGGCCGTGGCCGCGACCGGCGTCATCCGCGAGACGGATAACATCGTCAACTTCCGGAGTAGAAACCTCCATGAGGACGATATCCGTGACGGCTCTGACACGGTGCACGCGCGGCGGCACGACCGTGAAGTGTTCTCCCGCCCCGAGCCGACGCGTTTGCATATTGCCGTTCTCATCCTGAAGCTCGAGTTCCACCTCGCCCCTCTCGATGTAGTTGGTTTCGAGCTTCTTGTTGTGATATTGGAGCGACGACCGGTGACCCGCCCGCATCTCAATGCGCTTGTAGCAGTACCGGTCGTTCAACTCGAGCCAGATTTCCCGGCCCCACGGCTTCGTAACGATTTTGCTAGACAATGCTCAACCCTCCATCGACAGCCAATGTCTGGCCGATAATATAGCTTGCTTTGTCGCTTGATGCAAATAGAATTGCTTCGGCAATTTCTTCCGGCTTAGCCATTCTCTTGAGCGGAATGCGGCTAATTTGGGCCTTAATTTTTGGAGAAAATGTCGCTTGGGTCATTTCTGTTTCAGTAAATCCCGGAGCAATTGCATTAACTCTAATATTGTAAGGCGCGAATTCCTCCGCCATGCTTGAAGTCAGGCGTATTAGAGCCGCTTTCGAGGCGGCGTACGCCGGCTTGCCCGAGACATGGGGGAAACCCTTGATAGAAGCAATGTTTACAATACTGCCGCTCTTCCTTTTCATCATATCTTTCAGCACCGCTCTCGAAACGTTCACAACGCCAAAAAGATTAGTGTTGAAAATCTCCTGCCAATCTTTGTTAGTCAATTCTTGAAAAGCTTTAGAGGGATTTATACCCGCGTTATTAACCAGTATATCAATATGTCCTACTTTAGAGATTCCGCGTTCTACCGCTCGTTCATCTGACACATCAAAAACTACATGCGGCAGGTCGAGCTCTTTCGATAATTTCTTCAATTCTTCCGACTCGGATTTACCGTGGAGAGTTACCTTGGCCCCGTATTTTTTCGCCAACTTTGCCGTAGCTGCCCCGATACCGCGGCTTGAACCCGTGATAAAAATGGTTTTGTCTTTAAGCATTTATTTAAAGAATTTGTCAATGATATGGAGACAAGCTTCGGCCACTGCCCCTTCTCCGGCTCTGTGTGTCGTCACAAAACTCGCTTTTTCTTTGGCAAGATAGAAGGCGTTTGCGGGAGCGATGCTGTATGCCATATGGTCGAAAATCTTTGCATCATGCATGCTGTCTCCCATAAATATCGACTCTTTGAGATTAAAATTCTTTTTAAGCCATTCGAGTCGGTTTTCTTCACTCACGAGCTCCAGCTTGAGACCCATGTCATCGGCAATACGTTTCTTAGTGATGGCGAACCCTCTCTTGTCAGCCGAGACAGCTTGAATATTGATCAGGTTTTCCAAAAGTTTAATACCGTCATTGTCGTGAGGACCGAAGATTTTGGCGAATTTACCTTGTTCCGTATATAAAAATTGCCCCGTAGTGAAGACACCGTCCACATCAATAATGAAGTTTTTAGGACTTCGCATGTGTGCTATCCTAGCATAATAGCGTTATATGGATAGCTTCTGGCGCTTCTTCCGACTGGACCTTTCATATCTTATTAAGGGCGGGGCTTGGACCTCTCTCTCTTTCGTGGTGGGCACTCTGGCTTCTTTGGTAACCATGGTTGCCTTCGGTAACCTTCTGCCGCGCGAAACCTTCGGTACTTATAACTATCTTCTCTCTTTAGGCGCTTCTCTCTCCTTCCTTACTCTAAGCGGTGTGGGGCCTGCAGTCATGCGCGCTGTGGCCAGAGGTTACGAGAACGTAGTCCCAACTGCCTTAAGAATAGAGCTTAAGTGGAATCTTCTGGCAGTGGCCACTATATCAGCAGTAGCGGTCTATTACGGCTACAGGGGCAACTTCCTCTTTTGTTTCTCGCTTCTCCTGCTGACGCTGGCCTATCCGGTAGCGGAGGCCTTCCATATATACAAGTCGGTGCTTACCGGACAGAGACGCTTTAAAATACTCACGCAAATTACCAGCGTCATAAGCATCGTGGGAGCTTTCATCACGGTTCTAGTCCTCTTCTTTACAGACAACATCTTGATACTCATCGGCGTGTACTCCCTTATGACTCTTGTGCCAAATATGATCGTGTACAGACTCTTAGCGCGGAGAATCGACCAGGCAAAGCCGGACGAGGAGCAAATCGCGGAGATGAGACGCAGTGCCTTTCACTTTACCGGCGCGGGAGTTATCGGAGTTATCGCTTCATATATAGACAAGATTGTGCTCTTCCAGGCGGCGGGACCCTCCGCGCTCGCCGTCTACGGCTTCGCGCTGGCCGGTCCCGACCGGCTGAAAAGTCTTATCAAAAACTGGGGGAGCATCGCCTTGCCGCGTCTCGCCGGTAAGTCTCTTGGTCAAATTAGAGCGGTAGTTTATAAGCATATCGGCTTCTCGCTTCTCGTGGGAGCAGGGCTCTCATTTATTTATTGGTTTGCCGCCCCGCCCCTCTTCAAAATATTTCTGCCGCGCTATCTCGATGCCATCTTTTATTCGCAAGTGATGACTTTGGGCCTTATCGTCGTGCCGGTCTCGGTATATATCGGCTTGATTTTTACCAGTCAGAACATGCTCAAAGCGATGTACACCTTAAACTTCGGCAATCACCTTGCGCGTATTACTTTGTTTGTCGTCTTCGGATACCTCTGGCAGACTTGGGGACTTGTCGCTGCGTCTATTCTTTCTTCCCTCATCAATGCCGTCTACAGCCTTCTCATCTGGGAAGTGGAGGCGAGACGTTTAATTAAAATTCAGCAAAATAACTAAAGATGGCTAAGCGTACGTCTGTTGGAACTTCGGTGAGACGCCATTTCATTGACCAATTCTTTTTCTCGCACCGGCATCTCATCAGAGGCAAGGTGATAGACATCGGCGGGAAAAGGGTTAAAAAGCGCGGACTATTCGATATAGACAAGCTCGGCGTCGAAGTCACTTACGTCAATATAGAGAAGAAAGACGAGCCGGATATTCTCTCTGACGCGGCTTCCATTCCCCTGCCGGATAATTCGTTTGATACGGCCATTCTTGCCGAACTCTTGGAGCACGTGCCCGAACCGAAAGCGGTTTTGAAGGAAGCGTATCGCCTGCTTAAACCGGATGGAGTAGCGCTTATCACGGCGCCCTTCATGGTCGGTATCCACGCGGACCCGTATGATTACGGGCGATACACGGAAACATTCTGGAGAAAGGTGGCGCAAGATTTGGGATTTAAAGTAACGGAAATCGAGAAACAAGGAACGATGTTTGCGGTAGCCGGTTTAATGCTTCAGCATCTTTTTCTCGCCAAAGGCGTATCATGGCGGCCTGTCCAGTTCCCGCTCATAAAATTTTTGATGTGGCTCGACCGACGGACTATAATACCGGCTCTTACCGCTTGGACTCTAGGTTATGGTATTGTACTTACGAAATGAAGATAATGGGAATCTCATTAGGACACGATTCAAACCTTTCCCTTATCGAAGATGGACGCATTACCGCCGTGATGGAGGCGGAGCGCTACTTCCGCCAGAAGCGTTATAAACTTTCAGCAGAACATCCGGAGGGCGGGAAATTCGCCAGCACCTTTCAATACACGGACATTGAAGATTTGAAGCTGTTTTTGAATTTTGTAAAGAGAGACTGGGGTTCGGAATTTGATGCTGTGGCAGTCCAGAATCAAGGCCGCAAAAACGAGTTTGAAAATCTTAAGGTTCTTCTGAACGAAGTCGGTATAAAGTACAAAATCATTCATCACATCAATCATCATCTCTCCCATGCCGCCCTTTCTTATTTTACTTCGCCGTTTAGCGAGGCATTAGTCTTAAGTTATGATGGCATCGGCAATGACGGCAGAACGGTATTTTTTAAAGCCAAGGGTAACAAATTAGACTATTTAGCGAATATCCCTATCGCTTTCGGCCAGAGCTATAACAACTTGGGCTATGTCATCGGTATTAAGCCGGAGATAGAAGGCACTACATCGGGCAAGACGATGGGGCTTACTTCATACGGAAAAGTACGGAAAGATTGGCTCCCTTACGCTTTCAAATACGTGAGGTCGTACCGGAAACTGCCGGTGGCAAAATTCGAAGGTCTGCAGGAACGCGGTCTGGGACACCGGATAAACGACATCGGCCTCCGTGATATTCCCGAACTTCGGAAGTACATAATGCCGCGGAAATACCCATTCGAGAAGAATTGGCGACTCTGGTTCGGCATGATAAAAAATACCGAGCTCCGTTTGCCGGGACCCGAGCACAAGGATTCGCAAGACCTCGCGGCCACGGTTCAGGAAGCTTGGACTGAAAAAGTAATGGGGTTAATTAAGAAACATAAAGAAACTTATAGAAATTTCTGTGTCGTCGGCGGCTGCGCTCTAAACGGCACGACCAATTACGTAATAGAGAAAAGCGGGCTCCTTGAGAAAACCCACTTTATTCCCAATCCTTCCGACTGCGGCCTCTCCTGCGGCGCGGCACTTTATGTTTACTACTGCATCGCCAATAACTCTTTCAGCGGCTCTAAAGATTACTACTCGCCCTATCTCGGTTCCGAACCGTTTGATTTGGACAAACTTGAAGAACTAAAAATGAAATACCATCATAAAAAGATTTCGGAAGCGGATATGCCAGAGGTGTTGGCTAAGCTTGTAGCCAAAGATTTGATTGTGGGAGTAATCCGCGGCCGCTACGAGGTCGGTCCACGCGCTTTAGGCAACCGGTCAATTCTTTGCAATCCGCTTAATCCCGGGATGCGGGAGATTTTAAATGATAAGGTCAAGCGCCGCGAGTGGTACCGCCCATTTGCGCCGATAGTGACGGAGGAAGACTCGCAGAAATACTTCACCAATACTGCTCCGGTACCTTACATGTCCGTAATCTGCGATACGCGCGATGAATATAGAGATAAACTGCCCTCGATCACCCACGTCGACGGCAGCGCCAGAATCCAGACAGTGAGCGCAAGCCAGAACCCCTTCATTTATTCAACACTCAAGGAGTTTGAGAAGCTTAAGGGAATGCCGATTATGCTCAATACCTCATTTAACCCCGCCGGCGAGCCAATCCTAAACTTCTGTGCGGTAGGTTTAGAGATGCTCGACAAGACCGACTTAGATTTAGTAATTATTGAAAATATTGTATTCTCTAGTAATGTTAAGAGCCATTTTCTGGAAGCCATATAGCCATCTCTTGATTGTCGGGGATAATGCCGGCTGGTCTGTGGATGACGATGCCAGAGATTTGAAGGGGTTCGCGGAGAAGCTCGGCATTAAAGCAGATATTGTCAGAAGAACCCCCTTCAATATTCCCCAAGCGGTACACTATACTTCCCAATTTTCCCTGATTAATGAATCAATCTATAAATCTAGGCATCGCATCTCCGTCGACTATTACCATGGTAAGCCGGATCAGCAGGAGAGCTTCCGGAAATGTTTCGAGGCCTTGCGAAAGCATCACAAGCAAATCGCGCGCGTCCGTGTCTCTAATAAAGAAATGGAGCAGCTCATAAAATCGAGCGGCATTAATCCGGAGAAAGTAATGAGAATTCCTCTCGGCATAGATTTGGAAAAATTTAGACCGCAAACTCCGGAAAAGAAGCGAATGTCAAGGCGAAACCTTGACATTCCGGAGAAAGCGGTAGTCGTGGGCTCATTCCAAAAAGACGGCGTCGGCTGGGGCGAGGGTCTGGAGCCCAAACTTATCAAGGGGCCTGACATATTTCTGGAAGTGATTACGAAATTGAAGAAAGATATCCCAAATCTATGGGTGCTTCTCTCCGGCCCGGCCCGTGGCTTTGTCAAAAACGGTTTAGAGAAGCTCGGGATTCCCTATCGCCATACTTACCTGAAAAACTCTGATAAAATTGCAGAACTCTTCGACGCTATTGATCTCTACATCATTACCTCCCGTGAAGAGGGTGGGCCGAAAGCGTGCCTTCAGTCAATGGCTAAGGGTGTACCGCTCGTGACCACTGCCGTAGGCCAATGCGCAGATCTCGTAAAAAATGGCGAAAATGCTATGATGACTCCGGTGGAAGATGTAGAAACACTTTATGAATATTCTCTACAAGTATTACGGAACAAAGAATTACAAAAAACTCTAATCAAAAATGGTTTGGTCACTGCAGAGGCCAATAGCTATACTGCCCAAGCGCCCCTGTGGAAGAAATATTTTGAGAACCTGAATGACCTCCCAAGAAATGATAACCGCGATGCAGTCTGTATTGATTGATACCCGAAGCGGCTTCGAGGATATTGCTATTCTGTTCATACAAATCCACGCTATAACCTTCGCGCAAAAATGAAACTCCCGCTTTCGAAAGAAGAATTTGAATCAATATACAGCCGTGTACCACGTCTCTGCGTAGAGGCTGTATATTATATCCCTCAAAAAGGGGTGCTACTGACCAAGCGAGCTATCGAACCGGCCAAAGGAATGTGGCATACACCCGGCGGCACAGTCTTCTACAAAGAGAGTCTGGAAGGTGCGGTCAAACGCATTGTCAAGAAAGAATTGGGAATAGATGTGACTGTTGAGAAGATTCTCGGGGTCATAGAAGCTCAATTTGATGATCACCACCATCACGATGTCTCAGTGATCATATCAGTAAAACAAGTAAATGGAACGATAAACTTAAATGAAGAGTCAGGTGAGTATGCTTTTTTCAAAACTCTTCCAAAGGATATGATCCCGGCCCAAAAAGAGTTTTTATTGAATAACCTTAACCTCCAATAAGATAAGATGTCTTCATTTTGGGAAAACAAAAAGATAACCGTAACCGGTGGAGCGGGATTCCTTGGCTCATGGATCGTAGAAGAATTAATATCCCGCGGGGCGAAAAAAGAGAATATTCTTATACCGAGAAGAAAATATTACGACCTACGTGATAGAGACGCCTGTAGAAAAGCGACGGAGGGTAGGGATGTCGTGATTCATTGTGCCGTCAACGGCGGCGGTATCGGGTACAACCGCGTTCATCCCGGCAGTATCTTCTATGACAATATCATTATGGACACTGAACTGATGGATGCCTCACGAATAAACGGCGTCAAGAAATTTATCGGAATCAATACTATATGCGCCTATCCAAAAGTCACTCCGATTCCTTTTTTAGAAAAGAATCTTTGGCAAGGATACCCGGAGGAAACCAATGGTCCTTACGGGCTCTCAAAGAAGATGATGATTCCACAAGCCGATGGTTATAAGAAAGAGTACGGATTCCTCGCCCTCAATCCCCTTTTAGAAAACATGTATGGCCCAAGAGATGACTTTGATGACGCCACTTCCCACGTCATTCCAGCTCTCATCAAGAAGTTTGATAAGGCTATTAAAGAGAATAAATTAGAAGTCGAAGTCTGGGGCACAGGCAAGGCTACGAGGGGATTCATGTTTGTTAAGGATGCAGCTAGAGCTGTCGTCTTACTTGCCGAGAAGTGTGACGACCACACTCCAATAAACATTGGTTCAGGAAGTGAGATTAGTATCAAAGAGCTTGTAGATACAATCGCTAAGTTAATGGACTACAAGGGTAAGATACTTTGGGATACTACCAAGCCAGATGGTCAGCCACGTCGCTCTGTCGACACCACTAAGGCAGTCTCCATCATCGGACCATTTGCCACCACTTCCTTCAAGGAAGGTCTCAAAGAAAGTATTGACTGGTACAAGAAGAACCATGCTTAAACTCGTCCAATCAGCCTTTTACAAAGAGGATGAGGCCCGTGAGGCCTTGGCTCGTTTTGTGCTAAGCGGTAATCAGCTTTCATATGGTCCGGAGTGTCGAAAATTTGAAGAGTCGTTTGCTAAGTGGCAAGGGGCCAAATACGCCATCATGTTCTCAAGTGGCAGTACAGCTAACTTTGCTCTAGTACAAGCTCTAACGCACACGAAACATTTGAAGAAAGGTGACAAAGTCGGATTTTCTGGTGTGACTTGGCCAACAAACGTTCTGCCTCTCATACAACTCGGACTTACCCCAGTACCGGTTGATGTAAATTTGAAGACTTTAAATATCTCTCCAGAAACTCTTAAGAAAACTCTTAAGAAACACAAACTCAAGGGATTATTCTTGACCCATGTACTAGGCCTCGTCGATAACTTAAAAGAGATTGTCGATATTTGCGAGAAAAATAAAATAGCTCTGATAGAAGATACTTGTGAAGCCTTGGGAACTGTCTACAAGGGCAAGAAGTTAGGCAACTTCGGCTTGGGTAGCACCTTCTCCTTTTTCATTGGACATCACATGTCTACTATAGAAGGTGGGATGGTTGTGACAAACAGCTCCGAGATCGCTCAAGAACTTAAAATCATACGCTCACACGGCTGGGACAGACATCTCGAACCTCATGAACAGAAAAGTCTAAGGGACAAACATAAAGTGGATGACTTCTATGCCTTGTATACGTTCTACAACTTAGGAAACAATTTCCGACCGACAGAAATTTCTGGCTTCCTTGGCTCTCTACAACTCAAACATGCTGATACTATTGTAAAGAAACGAGAAGAAAATTTCGAAAAACTAGCTCAAGCAATCTATAAGAGAAATGACCTATACTATCCAATTGATACAAAACATATTGATACGGTCTCAAATTTTGCCTTCCCTCTTATACCAAGATCCAAAGAGATTCAAGAAAAATTAAGAGAAAGAGCCAAAGATTTAGTAGAGATTAGACCTCTCATAGCTGGTAACATCACTAAGCAACCATTCTACAAATTACATGGGATAATCCATGAACCACTTGAAAATGCCGACATAATCCATCATCATGGTCTCTACTTTGGTAACAACCCAGACCTTACAGCCAAAGACATCGAAACCCTGATAGAAATATTTACTGACTTATGACCAAACCAAAGAAACGCAGAGTCGCTCTAATCACCGGTATTACTGGCCAAGATGGGTCTTATCTTGCCGAATTTTTGCTGGAGAAAGGTTACGAGGTACATGGTCTCATACGAAGATCATCGAGTTTCAATACCAGACGAATAAACCACATCTTCCAAGATCCTCATGAGAGAAAGCCAAAACTATTCCTCCACTACGGAGATTTGGCTGACTCAAATGCTATTTCGAGAATAATTCATCAGCACAAACCTGATGAGATCTATCACCTTGGAGCCCAGAGCCACGTTCGAGTGAGTTTTGACATACCGGAGTACACAGCTGATATTACTGCCCTAGGAACTTTGAGAATTTTGGAAGCTATAAAACAAAGTGGACTACCAATACGTTTCTACAATGCCGCTTCAAGTGAAATGTTTGGTGACGTCTTTGAGACCCCACAAGACGAGAAGACGCCATTTAATCCTAGAAGCCCTTATGCTGTGTCAAAAGTTTTTAGCTTCCAAATGACAAAAAACTATCGCGAAGCTTATGGCTTGCATGCCTCAAGTGGTATTCTTTTCAATCATGAATCACCAAGAAGAGGAGAGACATTCATAACTAAAAAAATCACTCACAGTATCACTAAAATACTTGCCGGTAAGCAACAAAAACTTTATCTAGGAAACTTGTTAGCAAAAAGAGATTGGGGTTATGCTCCAGAATATGTGCGAGCAATGTGGCTCATGTTACAGCAGAAAAAGCCTGACGATTACGTTATCGCCACCGGAGAAACACATAGTGTGAAAGATTTTTTGGACGAAGCCTTTGAGTTAGTTGGCATTAAAGATTGGAGAAAATATGTAGAAATAGATCCACATTATTTCCGACCAACAGAAGTAAATTTGTTAAAAGGTAATGCCAAGAAGGCTCAGAAAAAACTTGGTTGGAAACCGAAAGTTACCTTTAAAAAACTTGTACGCATAATGCTCAAGGAAGATTTGAAGATTGAAGGAATTGAGCATAAACTAGTGAGATGAAAATCACACTAGTTATCCTCACTAAAAATGAGGTCGAGGGTGTGAGAGTTGTGGTACCAAAAATTCCAAAAGATTCTGTGGATGAAATCATTACTATTGACGGCAGATCAACCGATGGGACAAAAGAATTTATCGAATCTCAAGGTATTAAAGTAATCACCCAAGAGAAGATGGGTAGAGGTGAGGCTTTCCGACTAGCTTTCGCAAGCACAGATTCTGATGCATTAGTTTTCTTCAGCCCAGATGGAAATGAAGACACAAAAGATATCAAAAAGTTTAAACCTCTTTTAGAAGCAGGTAACGATATTGTTATTGCTTCAAGAATGATGAGAGGAGCTCGTAATGAA
The DNA here is from genome assembly GCA_964342515.1 of uncultured Candidatus Saccharibacteria bacterium. Taxonomy (GTDB): domain Bacteria; phylum Patescibacteriota; class Minisyncoccia; order Phycocordibacterales; family Zambryskibacteraceae; genus UBA5004. Next base: position 20,187 of record CAYFFP010000004.1, on the reverse strand, counting down.
GAGGACGATAAATTATTCAAGTGGAGCAAGTGGATCAATCAGACCTTCACACTTATGATTAACATGTTTTGGAATCGGGGCAAATATATCACCGACACCATTAACGGCTTCAGAGCTGTCACAAGAAGATCTTGGTCAATAATCAGACCCGACGGTCCGGGTTATACAATCGAATATCAAAGTAGTATCCGCGCCTTTAAGAACGGCCTCAAGCTTGCAGAGTTCCCTACCTATGAAGGTGACAGGATAGGCCCCGGAGGCGCTCCTCGAATGAGCACCGGTATTGCCTTTATTAAATGCTTATGGAGAGAAATCCTTCTGTCTTTCAAAGAAATTTAATCTGGATCGTCGGACTTATTTACGTCCTAACATTTCTATTCTTTCGTTTAGCCGTCCTAGCTTTTATTATTCTGCCAGCGACCTATGCTCTTCAGTCAACTCTCGAAAAACAAACTTTTTATAAAAAAGGAAGCTCCATGCTGTGATTACCACAAGAGAAATGAACTGAGCGACAGTGTAGTGGATACCTACGACTTCGACCATCTTGTGCATAAAAAGCGCATTCATCGCTATATTGAATACTCCCAACGCTACATACTTTGAAAATTGGGCTACTATTTTTTTCTGTTTATCTCGGAATGTCCAGTATTTTTGAGCACTAAATCCCACCGCCATCGACAGAGCATAAGCAAGAGTGGAGGAAGCTACGACCGACAGATTCAGATAGAGATGAAATAAGAAAAGAAAAGCGTAAAGAGTCGTGGCCGATAACCCTCCAGACATAAGAAATTTAATTAAGAAATATATTTTATTGTCTTTCATATCTTTAATTCTATGCAGTAGTCCTTTCTGCTCACTTTATCATGTTGTGCCCGAAGAGAGAGGAGGTTTTTTGTTTTTTCCATTGGGGAATAATATCGAGTCCGGCTGCCGCTAATAATGCAATGAACGGTATTGCTGGAACGGCAAATCTGGCTTGTGCCAAAGGGCCGACCAAAAACATAAGATATAAAATGGAAAATAAACAAACCCACATTGCTTTGGATTTTCGATACAACCATAATCCGATTAGGAAAAAGATATAAAGGCCTAGTCTAAAGAATCTATCGGTAAATTTCCACGGTGGGTTAATGAAACTGTTAGCAACTGCACGCCAGTCCCCTGACTCAAGCGAACGCCAGGTACTCTGAAATACTACTGGTTTCCCAACTGCTCTGTGGTAAATATCGTTTGTCGCAGCAAAATATGATGAAAATAGAAACGGCCATGAAGCTGTTATGTGATAGCGCACATATGAGAAAAAGTTCTGCTTAAGTATTGTGTATTCGTACGCCATCAATATTGGGGAATATGATAGGTCTTTAGCTTGTGTTGGGAACGTAATCCCTGTCGCTTTTTCAATTACTTGTCGCTGATAGTCGACACTTGTCCCTTCTTTTGAGGCCATGAAATCAGAGATATTGTAGAAAGCCAAGTTTGAAGCGGGCAGAGAGCTGAATGAAAAAACACCGGAAACCTCCTTGTTTCTAATCATCCAGGGTATTGTTGCCCCGATGCTGACAACCGAGACGATTAGCGCGTATAGAAAAACTCGCTTAGCGGGAATTTTCAAAACTAATAGGGGTGCCAAAAACAAAGGGAGAGCAAGAATTCCAATCGGACGGACGTACGTTGCGAATGCGAATATCAATCCTATCCAAACAGGCATATGCCATGACGATTCGATTTTTAATTTAAGCGACAGATATACCCCAAGTACCAACAGAAACACGAAAAGAGTTTCTGACATAATTATGAGAGACGACGCAAAGACAAGTGAATTTGCTATATACAAAAGCGAAGCCACCATGCCTGTTCGGGGAGAAAAAAGAATGCCGCCCATCTGCCAAATAAGAAAACCGGAAGTAAAAACAAGAAGTATCTGAAGTAAGGTTGTAGTGAAATATGATCCACCAGATAGAAAGCGCGTAAGCGCTATAAATGATGGGTAGCCCGGAGTGCGAAATGTTTGCTCGGCTCCATCGATTTTGAATCCTTGACCTGAAAGAATCGACGTCGATAGTGAAGCGTATTCTCCACTGTCGCCGTTTGCAAGCACCGGCATCACTGGAGAAACACCTTTTTCACTCTGAACCCTAGCTATGTGGATGGTAAATATCCACGCTGAGAGGTAGCAGACAAAGAGACCCATGAGTACCCATCTATACCAACGAGGTATAGTCGAGAGGATCAATTTGATTTTTTCCATATTTTTAATTATTATAGACCATTTTTGACAAGTGGCAAAAAATGCTATGATTACTGCGACAAATAATGCAAATGGACTTATTTCAGAGATTTAATCAGCTTTTGGGAGGCCCGGGGATCGCCATTTTTCATAAATTTCAGAAGCCGCCTTACGGCGGAGGTAACCAGTTCTTGATGGCACTTACTGGAGAACTCGAGAGACGAGATATAGACGTTGGCCACAATACTATAGGCAAGAACACCAAGGCTGCTATGTTTAATTCTTTCGAATTCGACAAAGATAAGTTGGTAAAACTCGGCCAAAAGTATGATGCCAAATTAGTACAGAGACTGGCGGGACCAATAGGCACTTATAGGGGTACTGATATACAAATAGATAAAGATATCTGGGAACTAAATAAGTACGCCGACGCCACCGTTTTTATTTCCGAGTGGTCATACAACAAATATCTTGAGCTAGGATTAATTTTCAAAGAGCCCCACGTGATTCTTAACGCCTGCGATCCTCAAATCTTTCACCGCCAAGGCAGAATTACTCCTCCGGACGGGACAAGAAAAATCAAATTGATTGCCACGGCTTGGTCTGATAATCCGAGAAAGGGCGGACCGCTCTTATCTTGGTTAGACGAACATCTCAACCACGAGAAGTACGAGCTCACCTTCGTCGGCCGCACCAAGGCAGAGTTTAAGGGTGCCAAGCTCATTGAGCCAGTACCTTCAGAGAAATTGGCAGAAATCTTGAAACAACACGACATCTATATAGCTCCCAGCCAAGATGACCCTTGTTCCAATGCCTTAGTAGAAGCCTTGACCTGTGGTTTACCCGCAGTATTTGCAAAATCTGGCGGTCATCCCGAACTTGTAAAAGATGGCGGAGAGGGCTTTAGCACTAATGAAGAAGCACTTAGAGCCATAGAAAAGGTAGCACTCAATTACCAAGACTATCAAGATAAAATCAGTAATCCCACGTTGAAAGAAACTGTTGATAAATACCTGGAAGTATTTTATCCGCAAAGATGATTGAGTTTAAAAAGTATATTCCAAAATTCCTGAAATATCCCCTGATAGCAATCTACATCTTATTAAGATGTGTCTTCCGTGGAACTGCTAAAAAGGAGATTGCGCTAAATCTTGCAGGAGTTCTACCCACACGAGAAAGCAAAGAGGTGGTTCACGGTGGCAAAGTCAAACTTCTGCACTTACGCGAGAGATTCGGCGATGCGTGGCGGCACTTCAATATTGCCTATTTCGGCTCGAGCAGTCTGCCTTTCGCGCCGGGTATTTGGATAAAAATGTATAAGCTTTTCGGCGTAAAGATCATCTGGAACCAGAATGGCGTCGCTTATCCGGCGCTCTACCCTGCCGGAACCGTTGAGAACATCAATAAACTTCTGATGCCCATGCATTTGAGCGACTATGTAGTTTATCAAACAGAGTTCGTTAAAAGATGCGCCGATAAGTATCTGGGAAAGTTCGGGGGACCAAATTCAGTTATTATCAATCCTGTTGATACAGAGCACTTTAAACCCGTAGAGACTCCCCTGTCGCAAGAGCCACTCACTATTATCATGCTGGGCAACCATTTCGAATCGAAAGAGAGGATGGACGTATCAACTGAATCATTAAGAATACTTCGAAAAAAAGGGGCCGAGTTAAAACTCATAATCATCGGTAGGATACAATACGATATCGAGGAAGACTGGATTGAGAAGCGCGGCGCCTACTTGCAGGAAGACGCCCCGGCCTTGATGCAGTCGGGGCACATCTTTTTACACCTGAAATACATGGATCCGTGCCCTACCGCTGTGCTGGAAGCTCTCGCTTCCGGGCTTCCTGTTGTTGCCCTTAATTCCGGCGGGCTGCCGGAGATGGTAAACGGCGATGCCGGCATTCTTTTACCGGTCGTCGAGAATTTCGAGAAGTTGCATTACCCTAGAGCGGAAGACGCAGCGGAAGCTATCATGAGAATCCGGCAAAATCTTCCTGACTTCAGCCGAGGAGCACGCCGACAGGCGCTAAAATTCGATAAGAAAGTCTGGCTGGCAAAACACGCGGAAATATTTAATAATTTGCTCAAATGATCCCGAGAATTTCCGTAATCATGCCTGTCTATAACGGCGAGAAATATCTCCGCCAAGCCATGGAGAGTATTTTGAACCAGTCATTTAGCGACTTTGAATTCATCATTATAAACGACGGCTCGACAGACAGAACTGAAGAAATTGTAAAATCCTATAACGATCCGAGAATTGTTTATCTAAAAAACGAGAGAAATCTCGGCCTTTCCCGCTCCTACAACAAGGGTATTGGAGCTTGCCGCGGGCAATATTTGGCCCGCATGGATGCCGACGATATCAGCGCTCCGAACAGATTCGAGCGCCAGATTCAATTCCTGAAGAAAAGGCCGTACGTGGACATTGTGGGCTCCAGCTTAACTTTCATAGATGAGAAGGGACGGAAGTGCGGTGTATGGAGGCGCCAGCTCGACCATACGGATATCAAATTCTCAAGTCTTTTCTCCACCCCGATGATACACCCGACCATCATGGGCAAAACGGAAGTTTTCAAAAGCCATCTTTACAATGAAGAGCTTTATAATTCCGAGGATTACGAGCTCTGGAGCCGTCTCTTATTCGAGATCGGCACCCGCTTTGGGAACATTCACGAACCATTGCTCTTCTACCGCACTTATCCAAACTCCTTCACGCAGACTTTGAACCTCGATAAGCGCACCGTCTCGGCTCACAACACGATCAAAAACATCGAGCGCTACATGAAACTAAGCTCGGACGAAAAGGGGCTCTTGGTCCGTTTGAGACAAGAACAAAATCTTTCTTTTATCGAGCTCTTCCGAATCTTCCTAATCTATTTCAGGGCAGCCGGGGTATTCTCTCGAAAGGAGAAGCTCGGATTCAGGAAAATTCTGCGCATTTACAGCCGGCTTACCCCTCACATTTGGTTTCTCATTAAGTATAAAATAAAGAGGATAATCAGGTAACATGAAAGTAGCACTAATAGGAGTGGGACGCTGGGGGACAATTCTCAAAGGAGAATTGTCAAAAATCGCGGAAATTAAATATGCCTTCGATAGCAAGTCCGACCTGAATCAAGTTTGGAACGATCCGGAGGTCGAGGCGGTACTTATCGCCACCCCTACCGAGACTCATTTTGAGATAGCGAGTCGGGCTCTCGAGGCCGGTAAACATGTTTTCTTGGAAAAACCCGGGACTGACTCGAGCGAGAAACTGGAGAAGTTGGTGAAGCTTGCCGAAGAGAAGTCGCTGAAATTTGCAGTCGGCTATGAATTCCCCCACCATCCGGCTGTAAAGAAACTTAAAGAATTAATTACTGGCAAAAAAATTAAAAGCGTCCACTTCAACTGGCAGAAATGGGGCGCGTTCAAAGACGATGCCGTAATGCACTTGTTTTGCCATGAGGTTTCTATCGCCAAATTCCTGGGCTTTGAAGTAAAGCCTGAGCTTTTGGAAAAAACCGGGGTAATTTCGGACTCGGATATCGTAGAAATCGAGAGTGGGAACATTAAATTCAGGATAAACCGGGTAAGTCCCGTGAAGCAGAAGATCATAACAGTGCTTACGGATAACGGTAATTACATTTGGAGCAATAATAATCTTTTTGAAATCGTCAGGGAAGAATTGAGGGAAATTGTCCTTCCGCAGACCACTGCCGTGTCCGCCGAGATTGCTGATTTTCTTTATTCAAAAATACCGCTCTGCAACGCTCAGTTTGCTCTCGAGATTTATAAAATTATCGAACAAGTCTAACCACTTCATGGGCGGCTTCGACGCAGTTGCCGATTTTGCCGGAGAAAACGTTAATTATTTTACTACCCACCTTCGATACCAGCGTCGGCCTTTCGTCGGTCTTCTCGACATTCGGCAGTACCGTGCGGATAGTGAACATTGAGCCGACATGTTCCGTGTCCTTAAGGTCCGGCATAAACTTCGCCGCTACCTTGAGAAAATATTTGATGTTAGTGACTGGAGGATTTTTTATAATGCCTTTGTTCAAGAGCGGTTTTATATCTTCTGGCACAATTGGGAACTCTCCCACGTTCGTTGCATGAATGGCGTGCACCACGTTGCCCATGACATGGAACCCCGTGTCGCTGTACGGGTCAATGCAGAAGAACGGACCGTCGAGCACGACAATGCTCTTATTCTTGTATTTCTCGGGCAGACGGAGTACCGGTTTCTCGCATACCTCGAATTGATAATTTTTCTTGGCTTCTGGATGCCTCTCCAGAATAAAGTTTGCATTAGCGTAAGTGCAGTTCACTACCCAGTCGTATTTATCGATATCCGTAGGTAGAAAAAGCTTGTTGAGCAAGAGATTCACTCCTGATTCTTTGATTTTCTTGTAGCAGAGCTCTCGCAGCTTCAGCGGGTCCATTAAGGATTCTTTCCCTTTGATAGTAAAGCTTACATGCTCGGGACTGACGTGTTCATGAAGCTTAACCTCTTCATGCTCAAGTTCGCACTCTTTGCAGAAATTCAGGAATTGCTCGCCTGTCACCATGCTTCCCTCTTTGGCTATTGAGTAATAGTGCTCGTTGTGGTCAAATACCGCTTCGCCGTATTCTTTGCGAAATGAGTCTTCCGCGTATTTAGAAGACAAGGCAGTAGACTTAGAGCGAGGGTAGTGATAACCGCGATGAAGACGATACTGATTTATACCGGAAGCGGCTGTAAGAATATCAGAATTCTTTTCGTACAAATCGACATGGTAGCCCTTTTGAGAGAGCTTCACAGCCGCTGTCACTCCGAAAATACCCGCTCCCACTACCGCAATTTTCATGAGAAGTTAGATTTTATCACGAGCGCCCAGAATAAGGGAGATTGGGAAGGGTATTTGAGATCATGTTCAAAGGCAGCTTTCAATTGCGGCTCGTAAATTTTGACGTCAAATGTAGGTTTGGAATATTTCCTGGTAATCAAAACGGGCCAAGTAAAGTACCGCCACTGAAGCTTTTTGGAAGCGCTACTGCCGAGAGGATACAGCGATATATCGCTGTCGTTAAAGAGACGCGTAATCTTCGAAATAGTCCGCGGAGTGTATTGGCGCACACCGTGGAAAAAATACAAGGGCAGAGTGGCCGCGGCTGGGAAAAGATGGATTTGCATAATTGGCTTTCTGCTTTTCTTGATAAACTCGCGAATTTGTTCGAAAAATAGCAAATCTTTGTCGAAATGCTCTATGGCAGACTGGGTGATAAAGAGATTTGTGTCAGGAGGAATAAGTGGCAGAATGCCGGTCGATTTCGATTCAATGAAATGGAAGTTGGGATGCTCTTTTTCTAATACTGTCCAATTCGGCCGTCTTTTCTGATCTATTCCGGTATAGCTAGTGATACCGTCCCAAAGACGGGTACTGTAGTTGCCCTGACCGCAGCCGGTATCGAAGACATGTATGTCTCCAAGTTCTCTCTTAATATCCTGCCAAGGTAAGGTTCGCCAGAAAATATCCGAGAACTTCCGCGCTGCCGAGCTGTCCGGATAAGTCTTATCCCAGGTCTCTTGCCAAAGGGCAGGCTCGAATTTCAAAAACTTTATGCGCTTATCGACAAATACGTAAGGTAGAAGATTATTAACCCAGTTTAAGAATAGGTAAGCAAACTTCTTAAAAAAGTTAAGCCCTTTGTCAGCATTGAGATTGTGAATGGAGGTAGACTTCATCATTTTCGGCAGATGAAAAATAGATCGAAAGCAAAGGGCCCGGGCAGAACTTTAGCTAATCTCTTATACCTGCCAAGCCCTCTGATTTCGACGGCGCTGAAATAGCGTTTAAGCATACTCCGAAGCTCCGCGATGTGAAAGTGATTTATATGCGTCGGGTCGGCAAGGGGCGTATTAACCTTTCGGCCCAGAAGATAGCGCAACCTATTTTTCAACGAAAAGGCGTTCGGCACGGAACCAAGCAAGAGGTCTCCGGGGGTTAAAAGAGCGCCTATTTTCCCCAGTACTTTTTCCGGATGATATAAATGCTCAAGCACTTCTCCGGCAACGATGACATCGAATTTTCTGTTGGAAAGTTCGGACCAATCTCCGTTGAGGTCAAAACTTTTTGTCTCAATGCCGAGCTTTGCCGCCTCTGATAAAGCAACATCGTCTACGTCTATCCCAAGCACTTTATTGCCGGAAACGAAATAGCGAGTCAGCGCGCCGTCGCGGCAGCCGATATCGAGCACGACCTTTCCTTCTCCGATGATATTTTTCAACAATTCTCCTCTTTCTTTTCCAAGAATAGAGAAGCCGGGTTCCCGATGAAATTTATGATGTTCGCCGTAGATTCTGCCGAGGCTCTTCGTCATCACATTTCTTCCTTAAGTTTTTCCATCAGACGTTTCAAGCTATGTTCTGCTACATTGATGTTCTTAGCATCCGGATTATCGACTATGAGCTTCATTCCACAAGCCGCCGCTTCGAAAATCGTTTTGTCGAAGCTTCCGGCGGGAGTCTTGTTCACATATATTTCATGCGATTGGTAAAGCTTGAGAGCTTGCTCTTGGTTTACTGACCCTACGTATTTGATTTTTCCCCTACTGTGCAAAGTCCGACTTTGCACAATTTTGCCATACTCCTTGTCTTTGTCGAGAATCGGGCCAGCGATAGTGGTTTGGTATTCCGTACCTTCCACCCAATCAATGAATTCCAAAACTTTTTTGACCGGCGAAATACGGCCGAGAAAAAGAACTGAATTCTGGATTCTTTGGACGGACGGACCGGGCTTAAAGAAATCAGTATCTATGCCCACGGGCATCTGTACTGATTTTTTGAATTTGGCGGTAAATGATTGCGGAGAAGTATAGAACACTTTATGCGAGAGGAGAACCGCCAAACGAGTCAGTAAATTCCCTTTGGCGTGATTTCTCCAGAGATAAACCTTTTTGCCCCATAATCGCCACAAATCACCGGCCAGAAGCACGTATTCCTGATTCATATGCACGAACACGGCATCGTAATTCCTTCTCTCCTGCCAGATATATTTATAGAAATTCCATAAAGCTTTTAGCTTCTCTTTGTCAAGCGATAACACCTTAATGCTAGGAAGATTAAATTCGCCTTTTTCCAAACAAATGACCGTGATTTTCTCGAAATTCTTGGCGAATTCTTCGAGCCAACGGTGAAAAAAGCCCAGTATTGGATCACTCTTGTCAATTTTTTGTGTAATTATCAGAAGTCTCATTGAATTTTACTTGCAGTTTTCTCCCAATTATCCTTTATTTTAGCCATATAATCGGCCTTGGAAATAAGTTTGGCATCAAGAGTACGTTTGAGATTAAACCGCAGATTCTCGCGCTTCTGATTGCTCTCGATTAATTCGACGATGCCAGCGGCGAAAAGGTCTGGTCGGTTGGCGGGGTAGATATAGGCGTCTTTGCCATGCTCAAGTTCTTGGGCAATGCCGACGGGAGTAGTAATAACCGGCAAGTTCGAAAGTCCCGCTTCGACCAGAGCGAGTCCGTAGCCCTCAAACAGCGATGTCTGGATAAAGATGTTGGCGGTTTTGTAAAAAGACGCCAGTTCGTTTTGCCAACCGGCAAATTCCACCGCGCCTTCGAGCTTGAGTTTTTTGACGAAAGCCTTTAATCGGCTTTCGTCTGGGCCAGAGCCGACAATCACAAGTCCGGTATCAGGAAATTTTTGACGCACCAAAGCAAGAATCTGAATGGCTAGGCTTAGATTTTTTTCTGGAGCCAAGCGCGAGACGGCAAGCATGATAAAGTGCCAGCCGTAGCGAGCATGGACGTCGAATTTTATCGAAGCGTTTTCAATTTTTTCTTTGTCAACATAGATCGGCAGAGTTTTGACGTCCCTTATGCTGTCAGCATTTACCAAGACTCGTTTAGCAATGATTTTTCTGATGCTGTTTAAAAATCCTCTGAAATAAGGAGAGCTTGGGTCCGTGTGTATTTGTACCTCAAGTGGCAAGCGCCATTTTCTTTTAACCTTAAGCCCTGCCCAGCCGCACTCAAACGGATCTTGGGCGGTAATGAGTGATTGCCCTCTTACAAACTTCTTCTCAAATACTATTTTCTTACCAATTCTTGCCGCACCAAGTGGACGAAAGATACTGGCGAAAGAATTCGTCGGGTAGACCCAGACGTTTGGCGCTATCTTTTTATCCTTAAAACCCATCGGGGTTAATACGACAATATGAAGCTCTCCAACAAGAGTTCCATACTCAGCCAAACGCAAGGCCACTGCGCTACCATCAGTGAAGAGATTCCTGTCCGAGCCGATCATTAAGACCTTTAAATTCTTTTCCATATTTCTATAAATTCTTTCGCCAACTCATCCCAGGAATGACTCGCGTTATTATTCTTGAGCTCAACCGCGTGTTTATTATAAGCTCTTTCGTCGCGAAGCGTATTCATCGCTTCCTTGATTTCTGTTTCGTTCGACGGGTCCACGAATATCCCGCCCCTCGGTATTAGCTCATCGAGTCCTGTCTCGCGCGTCATGATAAATGGCTTGCCGAAAGAAAAGCCCTCCAAGATAAAATTCGGACAGATGTCGGTAAGGGCGAGCGATACCGTGGCATAGGAGCTTCTGATTCTTTCGAGAACCTTTTCATGAGATTCTCCGGTAACTATTTCAATCCCGAATTTCTTCAGCATCTCTGGATTTTTCTCCGGAATCAACCTGCCGGCCCATAAGAAATTCTTAGTCTTTGGAGATTCTCCTTCTCTCTTCTCTGGAATAAAGTTTCTGGCCACGCCAGATTTAACATACGATATATCGTATGTTTCCTGCCATAGATTTTTTTGCCATTCCGTATTGAAAGCTAAAAAATCCACCCATTTTATGAAAATCTTGGTAAAAAAGTGTATAAGCTTTTCTTTGAAATTGAGTTTAGGCATATTCCTATAAAACTCCGGCAGAGTTATCGGCTCTCCGGTTCTGTTTATGTAAGCCGACCACAAGAAATCGCCTCCTACACGGACAATAACCTTCTTCCCAAACAGCTTGGCCGCCGCAACGCTCGGGACTCCGACGGAAAAAGTATCGAGGGCAAGAATTTTATCTGCCCAAAAAACGTGAGGCCAGATGCCCACAATCGAGCTCTCAACAGAGCCATATTTTACTACTCGAACCTTGTGTCCAAGCGCCTCAAATTCTCTTTCAAGGTTGCGCGCGTATTGGAAAGGGCCGCCGATGTCAGTTCCGGAAAGCCCAGTGGTAATGAGAATTTTCATACTTTAAATACCCTACTCCTCATCTCTCTCGCAATCAAATTCCAATCATATTTTTCTTGAACCATTTTTTTGGCATTTTTTACGATTTGAGAAGTAAGTTCCGGATTGTTTATGTATTCCATTACTCTATCAGCAATACTTTTGGGATTTTTGACCTCACAAAACAATCCCGTCTCTCCGTCTCTCAAAAAATCAACAATGCCTCCCACCGGCGTGCCGATGACAGGCAACCCCGCCGCCATCGCTTCTATGAATGAATTGCCCATTCCCTCAGACAAGCTCGGCCGGATGAAGATATCGGCTTCGTGCAAATACTTTGATATATCAAAGTGCGGTATTTCTCCCAAGAATTCAATTCTGTTTTGAAGCTGTAAACTATTAGCTTTTAGCTTTAAGCTTTTTTCAAGCGGACCGGAGCCGAGAATCCGCAGAGTTACATTCTCCGGTAAAAATTTTAGCGATTTTATAATGTCCTCAACCCCGTTCTTTTGAACCAGCCTCGAAGTCGTAATCAGCCTGATTTTATTTTTGTCAAACACTCGGTGTTTGACATTCTGGAATCGCTCAGTATCAACGCCATTGGGAATCACGATTGCATCGGGTCTCTTCGACCATTTAGCCAAAAAATTAGAGATAGCCGTGACCGACTTCGCATGCTTAAATCCATAAGACAAAAGCGGCAGGAAAATTAAGATTCGCAAACGGTTGAAAACATGAGTAAAAGGATCGCCGTCCTGAAGGGTCAAAATCCAAGGAGCCTTCCTGCTTAAAACCGCCGGGAAAAGCATGTAAGTCATAATGCACCAATACAAATCGTATTTTCTCCGCAAGGCAAAAAGAGCCGCCTGAGGAATAAAAAATATCTTGCTCAAATATCCTAAGCCACCGCCAATTCTATAGACATTTACATTGCCCAGACGCTCAAATTTGGGATGACTTTTATCAAAACGCAAAGTGACCATATCGAACTCTATGCTAGAAGCGCGATCAGTAATCTCTTTGACCGCCACTTCCGCGCCGCCGACATGAGGAAAATATGAAAGGGAGAAAATCAGTATGCGCATTACTTGTGGTGAGCTAGTCGAATCATTCGTGGACGCCGAGCACCTTCTTAAGCTCTTCCGGAGATGGGCCGGGTTTATTCCCCCTCCCCTGAGAAGGGGAGGGTTGGGAGGGGTTAGGGTAAGAGGTGATTCTACTTAATGCTTCGCGTAAAGCTGAAACATTCTTTTGGTCCGGCTTTCTCTGATTGTCGGTCTTAATCTTCAGCTGTTCAAGAGAAATCTTCGGTTCGACTTTTCGCGGAGGTAGTACTGGTTTAGTTGGAGTAAATCCTCTGGTATCGACAATTTTCGGCTCTGGTTTCTTACTTGCTCCGAGCGATTTATCCCGAGCTCTGTCGAGGGAAGTCGAGGAGGCGGGACCATGCCAATCGATAATACTCTGTTCGACCACACTCCTGGGACGAGCATAGGTTCTCCTCGAGTTTGAGAGAATCTCTTGGACATACGAGACCGGCGGCTTCTCTATGGGCGAGAGCGTGGTGGCGGAGAAGGGCTGGCTGGTCACGGAATCTATCATAAGCTTGAGATAGATTTGCCGGAGACCCAAATTGACCAAATCCTCGGCCGTAAATACCGGCGCGAATTCCTTCTCCAAGACCTCGGCATCATAAGCGCCGACGCGGAAGGTGACCATGGTGCCGACGTTGCCGAAAACGGCGTCTCTCACTTCTTCTTCCATCTGCTCGATGTACTGGTGAGCCATAATTAGATTTAATTTATATTTGCGAGCCTCCGAAAGGATTTCGGCGAATGATTTATCGGCGAAAGACTGGAATTCGTCGACAAAAAGATAGAATTGCGGGAGCTTCGATAAAGAGACGGCGCTCTCATCAGCGCGACTCATGGCCGCCAGATAAATTTTGGTAATCAGCATCGAACCGAGAAGGCGGGCGTTGCCGTCGCCTACCCTGCCTTTGGAGAGGTTGACGATGAGAATCTTCTTCTCGTCCATAATCTTGCGCAGGTCGAAGGAAGATTTCGGCTGGCCGATGATATTTCGTATCAAAGGATTGCCGGCGAACTGGCCGACTTTATTCTGGATGGCTGGCGTGGCTTCTTGGGCATATCTGTCAGTGAACTTGGCATATTCATCGACCCAGAAGCTTTTGACGGAAATATCCGAGACGTTCTCGACCACTTTGTTCCTGAATTCCTTGTCCGTATACATGCGGTTGACGGCCAAGAGAGTGGCGCCGGGGTACTCAAGGAGGGCCAAGAGAGTATTTTGCAAAATGTAGGCCATGCGGGCGCTCCAGGCGTCTTCCCAAATCTTTTCAAACACGCTCATCAGGCCGTTCACAACTAAGTGCCTCTTCTCGGCGCCGACATCCTCCATGATGTTGAAGGCCACCGGATAATCCATGTCGAAGGGAGCGAAGTAGATGACGTCTTTGATACGCTCTTGCGGGATATATTCCAAGAGCTTCTCCGCCGTGCTGCCGTGCGGGTCGACGAAGGCCAAGCCATTGCCGTTCTGGATATCCTGGATGGCCATATTCTCAAGCAGGGTCGACTTACCCATGCCGGTCTTGCCGATGACATAGACGTGCTTGGAGCGGTCCTCGCTCTTGATGCCGAATTTCTTCCTGTCGTGCCGCGAATCCGTCTCGGCGAAATAGGTCACTTTGTTAGGATCATCCTGCATTTTTCTCAATTATACAATAAAAACAAAGAGGCCGAAACGCTTGCGCGTTTCGGCCTTTATGCATACACGACCTAGAGAGAGTAGTCGACCTTCCTGGCCCGGGCTCGGATTTTCATCTCCTGATCTTTCGAGACGCGACAAGCAAGATTCAGCGCCATCCAGATGAGATGACTACCGTCGCTCTTGATCGGGCCTCCGCCGTGTTCCCAGAAGAAAAACCCTACTGCAACCATGACCCGCACCAGTTGCTGTTCGCGGTCAGGCGATTCTTCGTCCCGGATCGCCGGTAGAAGTTCCCGCGCTTCGCTGAAGTGCCGCCATCCTGCATCCGTATCACCAAGGTCGTACTTGATTTTCCCCAGTGTGCAGAGCATGAGTGCCCGCGTGTGCGGTACCATCTCCGCCGATTCCGAAGCAGGCACATATTTCAATACCTGTTCAAGAATTTCCTTCGCCCGTCGACGATCTCTCGAGAATCCTCTGGAGAGAATCCGCGAGACGACATCTGCTTGATCGTAGCTCGTGATACCGAGCACAAAGGCAGTTCTGGCATGCTTCAGCGCCCACCAGAGATGCCATAGAGCTATCGACCACTGCAACCCCGTGTAGCGCTTGACAAGCGAGTAGTGCACACTTGCCAGTGCTGTATATTTCCCAACGGATATAACAATGGGGTTGCGGAATCGCTTCCGCGCCTCCTTCATGATCTCTCGCGCGTCGCCGCGCTGCCAGATCATCTCTCGATGTTCGTCCATTCGGACCTCCAATCTGTTCTATCTAAACTATATCACACTATTTTTAAATGTACAAATACATAATAACAATGCTATAGCTTTCTTATTATGTATTTGTTGTTGTCAAGCATCTGATGTTTGACATTGTTTGACATTCTTTATCAAAACAATCGGCCGAAGTCCCGTGGTCACGGGACTTCGGCCTTAGTTGTTAAACCGCGAGTTCGAGGGCGAGCTCGTGGAGCTCGTCAATGGCCGCGGATAGCGTCGCCGTACGTCGCCTCACAAGTTCCTTGATTTGGCGGGGGAGATCCGTCTTCTCCGCCGCCACCGTGTTCCGGTTCATGAACCGGATAACGGCGCCCGCCTTGATGGCGTCACGCGCTTCGAGCTCTA
This sequence comes from uncultured Candidatus Saccharibacteria bacterium, assembly GCA_964342515.1. Classification (GTDB taxonomy): domain Bacteria; phylum Patescibacteriota; class Minisyncoccia; order Phycocordibacterales; family Zambryskibacteraceae; genus UBA5004. The sequence continues at coordinate 4,881 of CAYFFP010000004.1, read as the reverse complement.
TCTCAAAAAGCGCGGTAACAATCGAATCCTTCCCCGGCTGAGCCGACGCTTCGAAATCGACGATAAGCCGGGCAATTTCGGACTTGTCCTGCCATGGAGACAGCGTCTCCATGAAGTGCTCAAGACCTTCGAAGGCCTCCATCGTGGTGGCGAGCAAAAGCTCTGCCTGGAGTCTACGAAGCTCCGAAATGAGATACAAAAGCTTCTCATCCGGCCCCATCATTGCCTCTTTCACTCGAGCGGCCAGTGCTTTCAACCAAACCATATAGAACCTCCTTAATGAACTATATCACACTATAATTCAGTTTGCAAGGCATCTTTGGTATAGGCGTTGGCGGCGCTCCAAAGCATCCAGCTCGTGAGGCCGACGTCGTAAGTGGCTTGGATTTGAGCGCGGATTTTGGAAGCGTCATAAGTCGCGCCAAGATTAAAATCTTG
>CAYFFP010000004.1:0-4433 GCA_964342515.1 uncultured Candidatus Saccharibacteria bacterium | reverse complement strand
AGCCACGGCCTAAGTTTAGATGGAGTAGTCGTTGCCACGCCACGGGAGACATTCCATATCTCTTCCCTTAGAAGACCCTGAGACATGGCAATTTTAACCACTTCGTACGGATGCTCGGCGGGATTCGCGAAGCCCATCCAATTTGGCGTATAGTGCGAGGGATAAACCATCGGCGCGACGTAGTGGAAGTAAGGCAGCGCTTTTTCGAGTATTTGCCCGATGCCAAGATCATGACTCGCAGTGGTCGTCATGCCGAAGAGATCGACAGAAGTTTTTAAATTAGAAGTTTGTAAGTTCTCGTGCAAATACGAGAAAAAGTTTTCTAGCATTTCCGCTTTAGTTGAGGTGCCAGTAGTCCATGCGTAGCGCGCGTCATCCATATTGCCGTCCGAAGGGTAGCGCACATAGTCGTAATTAAGCTCATCAAAGCCGAGCGCATATGCCTCTCTTGAAATTTCCAGAATATAATCCCAGTACGGTTTGGCGCCCACATCTATAAAAGAAATGCCCTTGTAGTCTTTCCACACCCCTCCGGTTGAGAGAGACTTGACCGCTAACTCCGGATGGAGATTCGAATAGTAGAGGTCTTGGAAGACGCTGATACGCCCGATGATATAGATCCCGCTTGCGTGAAGTTCGCTGATAAATTTTCTTAAATCACTCACGAAACATCTTGACCCGGGAGTAAAAATTACTTCTCCGGTATAGTCCTTGATATCAATTACCACCGCATTGAGCTCGGTAGTCTCAATAAGATTCTTCAAATTCTCGCGCCACAAGGGAGTGGCCGCGACACAAGCTGTCATGTAGAGCGCTTTGAGCGGCTCCGGGGTAGAGAGGCGGGTAGTGGCCGGCTCTAACATTTCTTCCGCCACGGTATCGGCAACTGGACTGGCTCTATAATTACTCTTCAGCACGGACGGCAAAAAGATTGCCAGAGATAGAGCGAAAAGGAGAAGGACTCCTCCAAGTAAGTTTTGGTCTCGCTCTCTCCTTCCCATCTCAATTTATCGGCGGCGGTACTATGTCGGAAGAAACGACTGTCGTCTGGCGCTCCCGCCGGAGTTCCGCCTTATGCTTCAACGCAAGCTTCTTGTTTATGGTAGACCAGATGGAGAGCGCCGCTATAGAGAGCCCGGCAAAGACTTGGAAGAAGGACTCCCACGCGCGCGGGAAGCCGAGCAAAGGCAATAGGGCGATAAGCACTCCGAGGGCAAGAATTATCCGGCTTTTGGGCATTTCAAATATTATACACGCTTAATCCACCTTTAGTCATTACCACAACCTGCCGTAGATACCTTTTAAAATATCCAGATCTTTGCCGCTTTTTGTCAGCAAATCAACATTTTTGTTGCGCATTGCCGCAAGCGCTTCCACTCCTTTCTTATCACCGACCTTTCTCTTATAAAACTGGAGAATTGCTTCAAAGTCTTTGGGGAAACAATGCCCACCGGCCCCACGTCCAGGCGTGGTCGTGTGGCCGGAAATATGTACCGGTTGCATATGGCTTTTGCCAATCCTTGAGTCATGGGAAACTGCTAGAGAAATCTCCTCCCAATCCGCTCCAATGGCGGTTGCCAAATCATACATCATGTTCATGAAAACCACTTTGGCAAATAGAAAGTTATTGCCGACATATTTTACAAGCTCGCTCTCTACAGAAAGAAGAACTTTAGTATAAGGAGCGTGGGGCAGAACCGAGAACACTTCCTCTGCCTTCTTGCGATACTTCTCGTTATCTACTGGAATACCTACGATATTGCGCTCCGGGTGGCGCGTGTCCTCCGCGGCCGTAACTTCTCGCAAAAACTCCGGAGAGTGAAGTACGAAAATTTCCGGGTTCTCCTTTTGCGCTGACTCGGTGGTGCCGGGCAAAATCGTTGATTTAATGACCGCAGTCTTACCCGAGCCTACAAGCTTAATCACGCGCTTGACTATTGAGTCATCGAAACCATCAGGAGTCGAGGGGGTGGGCACAGCAATAAAGACAATCTCGCACCCTGCAATTTTTTCTTTGTTGCCGGCATACTCTGGATCAAGAGAATAGCGCACCACGGCAAAGCCGCGTTCCTCGAAATCATCCGCCATATGCTTACCAATCCAGCCTTGCCCGATAAATCCGATTTTTGGTTTGTTCATACGGTGCGTGTGCCAGGGGTTGAACCTGGGACCTTTCGAGTATCAGTCGAATGCTCTACCAGCTGAGCTACACACGCATACTGCACACAGTCGATGCTCTACTTCACCCCGCCCATGTCGGGCGGGGCAAGCTGAGCTATACGCGCGCAAAAGAAATATAGCAAAAATGACCTCGTTTGGCGAGGTCATTTTTGTATCGTTCTCTATTTTGTTCCGTTTTACCGGCCATAGCTTTATGCGACGGCTGGAGACTCTTTGCCTAAGCATGCGCCTTTAGGGACTAGCGCAATCGTCCTCCTGCATAGCTTTACGCGACGCAGGAATCGACATCATTAACTGTGACTTCTCACAGATTTTCGAATTGAATTACTCCACGAGCAGCTTCCGCTACCCGTGCCTTGTTCAGTTTCTACCTCATGTCGCCATGAGGACTGGACTATATCATCTTCCGAACTTTAAAGACGTTTCCCTTAACGGGGTGAAATGATCCGACTAGTGAGGCGAATTCCTTATGGTGTTTCGTGGCCACAAAGATACGCCAATAGTCTGGATCAACGAATTTGCTGGGGTTGTGGACCTTGCCACTTTGAATTCCCAGAGAAGACAACATGGCTTTGATTATTTCCATCTTCTTCTTGTCTTTCTGAACAAGTTGAATATAGAACTTCTTGCCATTTCGAGGAACGCCACCTTCTGCATCGAAGAAACCTTTTACATAAGCCTTCTTCTCGTTATTGTGCCTGATTTTGGCAGGATCAAAACTAAAAGAAAGTTCTGGGCAAAGAGTTTCGAGTACATAGAGATTCCTCGTTTTGCCTTCTTTATAGAGCCATGACTGATACCCAATTTCCACCAACATATCTTGAATGACCTCAAGCCATTCTTGATATTTCTGGCAGAAACGGATTCGCTTCTTCTTATTTAAAGAAGCGTCATGCATTGCTCCATGCAAATACGCGATTATTTCACCTTTCGTCTTCATGTTCGGAGTCGGCGTGTAGTCTCTGAGGGGTCAATCCTTTCGGACGACTTCCCTGCTGATTGTCTGCACCAGCGCATTTTCACTTCTCATTTTATCATGAAAAGTAGCGTTGGATTCTCAGATGTTCCAGCATATAGCCGATTTTTTCTAAAAGATTACTCTTTTAGGTCGCAACTAATTAACGACTTACACTTTGTCATTGAGCTTACCGTGGGACCACATACGTGATACTTCGGGTATTCCCAACTTCCCTGTGTTGACGGGCGGTATTTGATGTGTTATAATGTTACCATTATAATTCTCTCCAACACGGGGCAAGCGGTTTTCCCGCACCCTCGCGTTTTCCAAAAGTTGCTTATTCGATTTTTTTATCGAATTCACTTAACGTGCCATGGTAAGTTTTAGCTTTCTTCCCTAACGAGCGCAAATTATCGCGCAGGGAAACGATTTTGTTAAATCCCTCGTCAGATAAATGTTCTTTGGCACAGACCATCAGAACTATTTCCCTGAAAAGAAGATAGGATTTTCTCTTTTTCGCCTGTAACGGATACCTATCGAGAAACGGGAATAAATGCTTTTTCAAGTCCCAAATGCTAGTAATTTTATACTTGGCATGCGGATACCATCCATATCGCTCATACGAGCAGTCATAAATTCTCCCGATTCCGATAGTCACAAGTATGCGTTCGAGGATTTCTTGATCATCTTTCCGCAATTCTATTTCAAATTCCGGTCTGACCTCGAAACCTCGGCGCAATGTTTTGTGCTTACCGATACTAATCGAAAAAGATCCTTCTCCATCAATAAATCCTGCGACATATTGTGGATCTAACTTTTTCCTTTGGATTTGTTCCTTTCCAATCGGCAGTTCTAGCTTGGGGTTAAACCGAGCATCTTTCCGATTGGTACTACGAACTCTGCTGACTTCTTGCATACCATCAGTATATCATTACTAACATACTTTCTCGGTGTGTATAACACAACGAGGAAATGCAAGATCTCCCACGGTAACCGAATACGCATTTTGTCTCCATCTCGATGCCACGATACGCAAAACGATTTTCTACAGAAGGCTTCTCCATGTACTCGCAGGATGACCTTCGTTTTGCGCCATTGCTGGCATTCAAGCTACAGACTGCTACTTTACCCCTTCATTCAAAGAACTCACGCTCTAAGAACTGGTATTTCGCTTCGAAGCGCTGTAAATCGCTTCGGTCGGACTTTCACCAACTAGCGTACTCGATCGCATGGCGACCCGAGTACAAGACTTGAGAACGTATTCACCGCGGTATAGCTGACCCGCGATTACTAG
>CAYFFP010000003.1:40500-48420 GCA_964342515.1 uncultured Candidatus Saccharibacteria bacterium | reverse complement strand
CGAAGCGAGGCGAACCATTCAAACTTGCAATTTCCTATGTGGTGCGCCGGGAGGGACTCGAACCCCCGTAGGCCAAAGGCCGCCACGTTTACAGCGTGGTGTAATTGCCGCTATACGACCGACGCAAAAATTTGTGTTGCATATACCTAATCCACTCCATAATTTGGGAAAGGAGTTTTTTGTCAGAATACCTTATATGCACCATTCCATACCGCATCTTGCCCTCCTTTTCCTTTCTGAAATCGCTTCTTATATAAGGCTTGGTAAACTGACTCTTAGGTATTTTAGTTAATTTTGACCAAAAATCAATAAGCTCACCAATACTTTGATTAGAATAGCAATAAAGCAAAACTCTTAGTCTTTTTTCATCAACTCCACATATTTCTCTTAAAAACTTAACAAAAGTTTCAACCATAAGAGGATCAGCATTAGCAAAATCCACACTTTTACTTTTACTTGTTTTATATCCTTCTGCCCAATAAAGAGTAACTCCGGCATTTTTTAACTCTAAGTTAGATGTAGATAGATCCGTTTTTAATTTATAAGAAAGAGGTTTCCGACTAAATAATAAAGCCGAATTTTCTGAACCATTTCTACGCCTTAACTTATTTTTTCTCATGAAATAGCAGACCGCATCAATGGATACTCCTAGTTCCAAGCTAATCGCTTTCATGCTTAAACCTTTATTGTAATAAAGGTTTCTTACATTTTTTAGTTGACCTAATTTTAATTCTGCCATACACAAATTCTAATAAAATCACACCTTTTTTATTTCAACGCAGCTTTTCTAGGAGAGATGGTGCTGATGTGAACGGCACGTCTGGATTTCCGAACATCAAATGAGAATTCGCCAGAGTGGACGCCGACCGAGATAACGCCACCGGACAGCACCTTATTGCTTATCATCATGCTGGCGACGGGATTAAGAATTTTATCCTGTATCAGACGCTTCAAGGGCCTTGCGCCATACTGCGGATTGTAACCTTCTTTGCTCAATTGCTCCACGACAACGGAAGAGACGGAGAGTTCGATCTCCTTCTCCTTGAGCCGCTTCTCCACCAGAGCGATTTGAATTTTAACGATTTCCTTAATTGCTTCTTTCGAAAGCACGTCGAAGATAATGATATCGTCCAAGCGGTTCAAGAACTCCGGGCGGAAGTGATCTTTCAAAGCCGCGAGTATTTTCTCCTTTACCTCTCCATAATCATCCTTGTCTCCGCGCGAGAAACCGATGGACTGCATCTTATCAATATATTGTGCGCCGACATTTGAAGTCATGATGATAACCGTGTTCTTGAAGTTGATGACACGACCCTTAGCATCCGTGAGGCGGCCATTGTCCAAGATCTGAAGAAGAATGTTAAATACTTCCGGATGCGCCTTCTCTATCTCGTCGAAAAGCACTACCGAGTATGGTCTGTGGCGGATGGATTCGGCGAAGGGCGAGCCCTCTTCGAAGCCGACGTAGCCCGGCGGCGAGCCGATGAGCTTCGAGACCGCGTGCTTCTCCATAAATTCAGACATATCGACGCGGATGAGCGCCTTCTCGTCGTCGAACAGAAATTCCGCCAAGGCCTTGGTCAGTTCGGTTTTGCCAACGCCGGTGGGACCGAGGAAGATGAATGAGCCGATAGGTTTGTTCGGGTCGGAGATGCCGGCGCGACTGCGCTTGATAGTATCGGCAATCTTCTTGACCGCTCCATCCTGACCCACAATGCGGCGCTTGAGGTAATCATCCATGCGCGAGAGTTTCTCCGCTTCCTCTTCGAGCATTCTCGATACCGGAATACCGGTCCAGCGGGAGACAATGGAAGCAATGTCTTCCGCGGTTATCTCTTCTTTTAGAATGCGGCGGGAACTCTGGAGCTTCTTTAAGCGCTTGGCGTTTGCCTCAAGCTCCTTGGTAAGCGCCGGAATCCTGCCGTAGCGCAGCTCCGCCGCTCTTGGAAGATTAGCCCCGGCTTCCGCCGCCTCGGCCTCCAGCCGGAGCGTCTCAAGATTTTTCTTGATTTCTTTGATCTTGCTTACGGTCTCCTTCTCGTTCTTCCACTTAAGCTCGATTTCGGCGGTCTGCTCGCGCAAATCGGCAACATCCCTCTCAATTTCTTTGAGACGGATTTTGACCTTCGGATTCTTAGTCTCTTTCTTAAGCGCTTCCCTTTCAATCTCGAGCTTAATAATCTTAGACTGCGCTTCCTGCAACGGCGGCGGCATATTCTCCAGAGAAATTTTCAAAAAGGAGGCCGCTTCGTCGATGAGGTCCACCGCCTTATCCGGCAGGAATCGGTCGGTAATATAGCGGGAGGATAAGGTGACGGCGGCTTGGATGGCATCATCCGTGATACGCACGCCGTGGTAGAGCTCGTAGCGCTCCTTCAGTCCTCGCAGAATCGTCATGGCATCTTCGATCGAGGGTTCTTGCACATAGACCGGCTGGAAGCGGCGGGTCAGTGCCGGGTCCTTCTCGATATACTTCTGGTATTCCCGCAAGGTGGTGGCCCCGATTGCCCTAAGCTCTCCCCGAGAGAGCGGCGGCTTCAACATATTAGAAGCGTCCATGGAGCCCTCGGCCGCGCCGGCGCCGACGATGGTATGAATCTCGTCTATGAAGAGGACAATTTTGCCGTCTGACTTCTCGATATCCTTAATGATGTTCTTTAGACGCTCTTCGAATTCGCCGCGGTATTTGGTGCCGGCAATAAGAAGCCCGAGGTCAAGCGACACAAGTTCCTTGTCTTTCAAAGATTCCGGAACATTGCCTGATGCGACACGAATAGCCAATCCTTCCGCGATGGCAGTCTTGCCCACACCGGCTTCTCCGATAAGGATCGGATTATTCTTGGTCCGGCGCGAGAGAATCTGGATAATGCGAGAGATTTCATCGTCCCTGCCGATGACCGGGTCGAGCTTGTTCTGCTTGGCAAGCGTTGTAAGCGAGCGGGTGTATTTGGAAAGGGATTTAAATTTTTTGCTCTCTTTAGGCCCCTCGGCATTAGTTCTCTTAAGCTCCTCGAGCACGCGCAACACCGTCTGCCTGTCAATTTTAAATTTAAGCAATAAGTTTCTGACCTCGCCGGGAACATCGAGAAGCGCGATGAAGAGATGCTCGGTCGAGACGAATTCGTCACCCAATGACTGCGCCACCTTGCTCGAAGTCTCGATAGTGTGGGCAAGCTCCGGCGTAAGATATATCTGATAAGAAGGAGAAACCGTCGTCCCCGTCTCGGGCGACTCGATCAGGTCAAGCACCGAATCGGTGAGAAGTATCGTATCGACGTCCATCTTATCGAGAATAGAGATGGCCATACTTTCTTCTTGGAGAAGCAGGGCCGCGAGGAGGTGTATCGGATTGACGTGGTTTTGCCCGCGCTCGATGGCGAGCTCGTGGGCCTTGCGGATAACCTCTTTGGCTTTGGTGGTAAAGTGATTAAACGGCTGCATGAGGGAATTTTAGCATATTTTCAATTACTCGACAAAAGATTTTTACGGCTCTATCCAAATCTTTTTTAGAAGTGTGGCGACCTAAGGAGAAGCGGACGGGAGCGTCGGCGGGCTCTGGTTTGTTTGCATCGCAGGCGGGCCCGGCAGAGACTTTCACTCCTTCCCGATCAAGCGCGAGCACCAGAAATTCCGGCAGAATATCAGGCACTGACACATTGATAATGTTGGGGAGCGTTCTCGTGACCCGCGCTTGCGGGAGAGCGTGTCCGAGTCCTTCCACAAATGAGGCGCTCATAGAATCAAGACGTTTAAATTCTGCTTCCCTATCTCTCTCCGCCATCTCAAGCGCCTTGGCAAATCCGGCGATAAGCGGCACCGGTGGCGTGCCGCGCGGCGGAAGATTTAGTTCAACTCCTTTCCGTACGATCAAGGCGCCGATTCCCTTCGGTCCGTAGAGTTTGGCGCCGTCAAGGGTAATAAGGTCGCAAGCGAGATGCTCCAACCCGATATTAAAGTATTGGGCTGTTTGTGACGCGTCGATGTGAAGCAGCGGATATTGTCCGCCAGCTGGCGGATCGTTCTTTTTCCTTTCTTCGCGAATCTTGCGGCCAAGCTTATTGTCAGTGGTTACGCTTGAGATAAGAGTTATTTCTTTTGAATTATTCTCAATCACTGCCTCGAGAACCGATGGGTGGCTCCCGGGCTCTGCAACAATCTTACCGGGCCTGACTCCCCTTACTGCAAGAACATTGGCTTCCGTACCGCCAGAAGTGAAAATGATTGTCTCTTTACTCACACCGAGAATCTTCGCGATCCTTGTGCGATATTCTTCTACTTTTTTCCTCACCTTTTCACCTTCAGCGTAAATGGCGTTGGGATTATAAAAATCTTTCGAGAAATATTTTTCCATTTCCCGCCTGACTTCCGGCAGCATCGGAGTCGCCGCCGCGTAATCAAGATAAATTATTTTACGGGAAAACCAATTCATAATGTGATAATCTACTGCTTGTATGGAAAAACGTCCACCAGTAGTGGGAATTTTCGGTCATATCGACCACGGCAAGTCGACGTTGCTCGATTATATCAGGAAGACTAACGTCGTGGAGAAAGAAGCGGGCCGTCGCCACGCCAAAGCGAGCTATGGCCTCGCGGAGGCGGGCGGCATTACCCAGCACATCAGCGCTTATGAAGTTTCGCGCAAAAATGCCGATGGCAAAGAGAATAGAATCACTTTTATTGATACGCCGGGGCATGAAGCCTTCGCTAATGTTCGCGCTCGCGGCGCAAACGTAGCCGACATCGCCGTGCTGGTAGTTTCCGCGGAAGACGGGGTCAAGCCACAAACCATCGAAGTATACAAACACATAGAAGAAAGCGAAACTCCTTATATCGTGGCGATTACGAAAATTGACAAACCGACCGCCGACATCGACCGGACCAAACAAAACTTGGCCGAGAACGGCATTTACGTCGAGGGTTACGGAGGCAATGTTTCTTGCGTGCCGGTTTCCGGCAAAACCGGTCTTGGGATGGACGAACTTTTGGACATTATCGCGCTCCAAGCCGATATTCTAGAACTCAAAGGCAATCCGGAGGAGCTTGGCTCGGGAATTATCATCGAGAGCAGGCTCGATCCGAAACGCGGTATTACGGCAGTAGGGATTATTAAAAACGGCACGGTGCGCAAAGGAACCTTCGCGGGAGCAGCGGGAACATGGGCGCCGCTCCGGCTGATTCTTGATGCCGAGAACAAGCAAACCGAAGAACTTTCATTTTCTTCTCCGGCGCAGATGGTCGGGTGGAGCGAGTTGCCGAGAGTTGGAAGCGAGTTTAAAACTTTTTTGAAGAAAGAAGAAACCACTGAATACGCAAATGAACAAAAATCAATAAACAATAAACAATCAGCCAAAATTCAGACTCTCGCGGAAGGGGTAAGAGTATTGCCGATAATATTAAAAGCTGATACGGCCGGAAGCTTGGAGGTCGTGGAGAATGAGATAACTAAGCTTTCGCGCGAAAGAATAATTCCAAAAGTGATACTCTCAAGCGTCGGAAGCATCAGCGAAAACGATATCAAGTCCGCGATGGCGAATGTCGGCGCGGTAATACTCGGGTTTAACGCAAAAACAGATAGCGGAGCGGCGGCTCTGGCTCTACGCTCCGGCGTTGTTATTTCCACATTCAACATTATTTATGAACTTACCGAGAAAGTATCGAAACTTCTCGAGGAACGAGAATCGAGGATTGAAGTTGAGGAAATCTCCGGCAGCGCGAAAGTAATAAGACTCTTCAGCATAAGCAAAGGCAAACAAGTCCTTGGCGCCCGCGTTATTTCCGGCAGAATCGCGAGGGGATTTGATATAAAGGTCATGAGGCGCGACTCGGAAATCGGCCGGGGTAAAATCAAAGAACTCCAGCAGGCAAAAGTAGCGGCCAATGAAGTTCTGGAAGGCGCCGAGTTCGGGGCGATGATCGAGTCAAAGACCGAGATTGCTCTGGGCGATGTATTGGAAGCCGTTACCTTAGTAACAAAGTGAAAGAAATAAAACACCACAGAACAGCGGAAATAATACACAGACTTGCCGCTAAGTTTATCGGAGAAATATCGAGTAGTTCTTCTCTCATCACCATTACTCGCGTAGAACTTAGTCCAACCGGCAAAGAGGCGAAAATATTTTTTACCACCCTGCCTGAAGTAGGGGAGGATACGGCGCTGAAATTTCTGGAAAGGAAAACTCCGGAATTCTACGGATACGTGAGGGGCAAATCACTAATCGGCTTTATCCCCCGCATCGATTTCAAAATAGATTACGGAGAACGGAGTCGTCAACGTTTGGATACATTATCCTGAGCCAGCGCAAAGTCCCCGCTTCGTCTCTCTCGCTTATATTTAAAAGAATCAAGTTTTCTATCGCGCCCGGGTAAGGATATTTTTGCTTGAGAGATTCATGATAGAGGGCCTCGGCATCGTCTAATCTGCCTTGCTTCCAATACACCAATCCTAAATTATTTAAACCTTTAGAGTAGATCGGTTTGATTTCTCTAGAACGCTCCAGATACTTTTGAGCCTGTGTGAGATTGCCTTCTAAATAATGAGCTGCTCCGGCGTTACTGAGCGAAAGCACGCTGTTGGGCGAACATTCCGCGGCATTTAAAAAGAGTTTGTATTCGCTCGTCCACAAAGCTTCGCGTTGAAAGGAGATAGAGCCATAGATTACTACAATGACAAGCGGGACAAATGGCAGAATTCTCCTCGGCAGTTTGGTTAAGAGAAAGGCAAAGAACAGGACAAATCCCACGGAAGAATAGAAGAAAAGACGTTCGCCCGCGATAGTGCCGATCGGGAAAAGAAAATTGGAAACCAATAAGAAACTGACGCTAAAGAAAGCGCCGGCGAAAGCGATGATCGGTTTTCTCTTCCAGAGAAAGATGCTGGCGCAAGCAAATGCGAATATCAGAAGGCCGAAAATAGTTGCCGGTTCTGAAAACCCGGAAACAACCGGGATTTGGTCGTAAGAATAGTCGGAGCAAAGGTTCGCGGGGTAAATAGCCTTACCGACGTACATCCAGAGTACTCCCGCCGCGGTCGCGATACGTTCAAGAGGACTCGCGAACAGCAATGGGTTCTCTATAAGCGAAGTTTGAACTCCCAAGAAATGTTCGGGTCCAAGCGCGAAAAATCGGATAAAGAGATAAAGAGTAGCCCCGATCACTGCGGCCGAAACTCCTCTAAAATATTTCTCCAAAATTTCTCTGTTGAGTCCCTTTTCTTTAATTAAAATAAGAAAGCCGACAAGCGGCACAAGAGCGATAGCCGTTTCCTTGGCTCCTATCGCGAGGAAGGTCCAGAGTCCCGCTCGCCACCAATTGATTTTCCCCTCGCTAAATTCCAGAAGTGTCAGGAGAGAGAAGAGAAGCGCCAAGAGTTCCGAGCGGCCGGTGATATTAGCGACCACTTCGGTGTGTATGGGCAAAACGAGAAAAAGAAGCGCCGTGATAAAAGCCAATTTTCTGTTGAAAAGTTTTTTAATCAGAAGATAGATAGCGGCGCAAATGCCGAAATAAAGCAGCAGATTGATAAAGTGGAAGCTAAAGGCGCTACCGCCCAGAAAGATGATATTGAACGCGTAACTAAGAAGAGTGGCGGGACGATAAAGCCCGGCATCGGCGTCCCAGTATGGATAGAGAGCGACTTCTTTGATATTGGTTGGGTTTGATAAAAGTTCGGCGTGCTCTATAATTCCCCTGTCGTCGAAAACAAATCCGCCAAAGAGAGATTGCCCATAAATTACAAAAACGAGAATAAATAGTGTTATGAAAAAATATTTCTCTCTCTTTTCCATCTTGTGCGGCCAGAGGGAATCGGACCCTCATCTAATGCTTGGGAAGCACTCATTTTGCCACTAAACTATGGCCGCATTGTGAGCGGGAGAGGATTTGAACCTCCACTCCTTTCGGAACATGGTCCTAAACCATGCG
>CAYFFP010000003.1:0-40490 GCA_964342515.1 uncultured Candidatus Saccharibacteria bacterium | reverse complement strand
GCGAAGGGGGACCAGTGGGTCAGGAGGGGGTCGAACCCTCATCCCTTGCGGGACACGATTTTAAGTCGTGCGCGTATACCTATTCCGCCACTGACCCAGAGGCGTAGAGGGGAATTGAACCCCTGCATAACGGTTTTGCAGACCGCTGCGTTACCACTTCGCCACTACGCCGCAAGGTAAGAATATCATAAATTACATGACATTTTAACCTTTTTCATATATAGTTTTTCCTATATTGCGCCCATAGCTCAGGCTGGTAGAGCAGCTCCCTCTTAAGGAGATGGTCGGGGGTTCGAATCCCTCTGGGCGTACTGGATTCGAAGGCCGGAGCAGCTTGGCTGCGAGGCGGGGTCGCGCAAATTTCCAACAGGAAATTATGCGTGACCGAATCCCTCTGGGCGTACTTGAATGACAGAAAATAAAGATCCGTTTGTAGGCACGGTACGCGTCACCGGCAAGGGCGTGGGATATTTCGAAGCGCCCGACGGCGGGACTGATTTTGAGATCCAACCGGAGAATATTAACACTGCCCTTAACAGAGATACCGTACGGGTGGAAGATTTAAAATCTGTCTCTCAATACGGTAGGAAGCAAGCCAAGGTGGTCGAGATTATCGAACGCCACAAGATGGAATTCGTCGGCACGCTTGATAATGACTTTGTAGTACCCGATGACAAAAGATTATACCGAGATATTCATATAGAAAATCTCAAGAGCGCGAAAGATGGCGACAAAGTTCAAGTAAAGATTATTGAATGGACTGACGCGAGTAAAAGTCCCCGAGGTGAAATTATCCGTATCATCGGTCGCGCCGGCGAGCACAATGTCGAGATGCTCGGCATCGTCTATGAGTCGGGCTTCGAAGTGGACTTCCCGCCCGAAGTAGAAAAGGAGGCGGGTGATTGGAAAAAGAAATTTGATAAAGAAGACCACCTAAAGGATAGAAAAGATTTCCGTGAGACCACCACCTTTACCATTGACCCGGCGGATGCCAAAGATTTCGATGACGCTATTTCACTGAAAACTTTGGATGATGGTGATTACGAAATCGGAGTCCATATTGCCGACGTCTCCCACTTCGTGGAGCCCGACACCCTACTCGATAAAGAAGCGCTGAAGCGCGGCACGTCTATCTACCTCGTCGACCGCACCATTCCGATGCTTCCGGAAATGCTTTCCAATGATCTGTGTTCCCTCAATCCGAATGAAGACAAATACGCATTTTCGGCCGTCTTCGTGATGAACGCGGAAGGACGGGTCAAGGAAAAATGGTTTGGCAAAACTCTCATCAATTCCGACAAAAGATTTACTTACGAGGAAGCTCAGGAAATCCTAGACAAAAAGACTGGTTTGTTTTTTGAAGAATTAAATATATTGAATGAGCTGGCAAAAAAGTTGCGCGAGGAGAAATTTAAAAATGGCGCCATTGATTTTGAAGCCGAAGAAGTAAAGTTTGAATTAGATGAGAATGGCAAACCGGTCAGAGTTTATAAAAAAGAGCGTAAAGACACTCACAAACTCATTGAGGATTTCATGCTTCTCGCCAACAGGGAGGTGGCGACGTATATGCACATCGCTAACGGGAACAGTCACCGCGCCGCATTTGTTTACCGCGTCCACGATGTGCCTGACCGCGAGAAGATCATCAATCTCGCCACCTTTGTCAAAGCTCTTGGCTTTGAATTGAAAAATAAAGACGGCGAAACCAGCGCGGAAGAAATTTCGAGAATGTTAAAGTCCGTCACCGGCACTCCCACCGAAATGCTCGTAAAGACCGCCGCGGTCAGAGCTATGAGTAAAGCGGTGTATTCTACTTCAAACATCGGTCACTTCGGCCTCGCCTTCGAATACTATACCCATTTCACCTCCCCTATTCGCCGGTATCCAGACCTCATGGTGCACCGGCTCTTGTACAGATTCTTAACTAAAGGCCAGATAGAGCAAGATGAAGTTATCAAATACCAGAAGCTTGCCGACGATTCATCCGAGCGGGAGATGGAAGCGGCCGAAGCAGAGCGCGCGTCTATTAAGTATAAGCAAGTGGAGTACATGCGGGAGCGTGTGGGTCAAGAATTCGATGCTATCGTCTCCGGAGTTTCGGAGTGGGGTATCTATGCGGAAGAAGTAAATACTAAAGCAGAAGGCATGGTTAAGCTCCGCGATATGAAAGATGATTTCTATGAATTAAACGAGAAACTCTACGCCATCGTGGGCAAGTCCACCGGCAAGAAATACTCTCTCGGCGACCGCATCCGCGTGAAATTGGTTTCCGCCGACCCGGAGCGAAAAACTTTGGATTTTCAGTTTATTTAGCTACCTCTATGGCTTCGTCGAAGGAGATAGACAAGACCTTTGAAATGCTGTTGCTGCCCATGGTGACCCCATAGATTACTCCGGCGCGGCTCATGGTCTCGCGGTTGTGGGTGATAAGAATAAGTTGAGAATATTTGGAAAGGGTCTCAACCAAATCGCCGTATTTCTTGGAATTGGCTTCGTCGAGCGCCGCGTCAGTCTCGTCGAGGATGATAAACGGCGGTGGATTGACGGCCGAGATAGCGAAAATGAGCGCGATGGAAGTGAGCGCTCTCTCCCCGCCCGAGAGCATCATCAAACTCTTAATTTTCTTACGCGGTAAATTTACTCTGATTTCTAGGCCTTCTTCTATTTTAGCTTCATCAGCTTCAGTAGCTTCATCAGCTTCTTTAGCTTCTCTGACGAGATTAAGTTCAGCTTCGCCGCCGCCGAACATTTGCGAAAAAAGTTTCTCGAACTCTTTATTGATATTCTTCAATCCCGTCTCAAATTCCGTCGAGAGCCGCGTTTCCAGATCTTTTGTCAAATTTTTGAGAGATTCCGCCGATTTCTTCAAGTCCGCGAGCTCTCTGGATAAGAATTCGTCCCGTTCGGAGGTTTCTCGGTATTCCTTCAAAATCTCATCAGAACCGGCGACACCTGCCTCTTCCAAACGAATCTTTAATCTCTCGATATCTCTCTTAAGCCCTAGGTTAAGCTCGGCCAAGCTTATAGCTTCTAGAAGCTTCTCTTGCCGCTCCCTTAAAGTCGAGACGTCTTTCTCCACCTTGCCGCCGCGCTTTTTGTTTTGAATAAAACTTTTTATCCTCTCTAGGATTTTCTCCGCTTCCTGCCAGAGACTTATTTCTTGGTATAAATTTTCGACTTCTTTCAAATTTACCGTCGTATATTCTTCTTTAACAGTAAATTTTTCTTCCGCCATGATAAGCCCCTCGACCTGACCAAGCTCTCTTATAAGCTCATCCTTAGACACGCCGACAAAAGCATGCTTTTGCCCTTCCTCCCGCCTCGAAAGTTCTCTCGTCAATTCGAGAAGCTCTTCGCGCAAATGCTCCGATTTATCAAACTTCTCCGCCTGCTTCTTGAGAAAGCGGAGATGCGGGGCGATCTCTTTCTTGAGCGCCTCGACTTGAGAGATATTTTCGAAAGTTTTCTCAAGCTTCTTCTCGCTCTCAACCTTCTTATATTGATAGAGCTTCAATCCCAGAGCGTCTTCAACCATCGCCTTTCTCTCCTTGGGATTAGCCGAGATTATCCTGTCCGCTTCGCCCTGCGAGATGATGTGGTGACCGGAACTGCCGATACGCGCCTTGGCCAGAAGCTCAATGATATCCTTCAATCTTACCTGCGAGCCGTTGATGAAGTATTCATTCTCCCCGTCGCGATGCACCGCGCGCTCGACAGAAACCTCTTCGAAGTCTAAGTCGAAGATTTTGAGAGAATTGTCGAAGACAACCTTGACAGAGGCGCGGTTGGCGCGTGACTCCGTTTGAGAGCCATTCCAGATAAGGTCCTCGCCGCGCTTGCCGCGCATGCTTTTCATACTCTGTTCGCCGAGCACAAATCGAAACGCCTCCGCCACGTTACTTTTGCCCGAACCGTTTGGCCCCACAATAGCCGAAATCGGCGTATTGAATTCAAAAGTATTCTTCTTGGCAAAAGATTTGAACCCCGATAACTCTATCGACTTCAAATACATTATTCACATTATAACAGACCTCACCCAACCCTCTCCTAGACGCAAGGAGAGGGTAATAAAAAAAAACCTCATACGTTATTTTTGTGCGACCGCATATTTATAACGTATACGATTTAATCTCACTATAGTCGAATTAAATCGCAATGGTCGTCAACGTGGCAGATTGGCGACTCATATATTATCCTCCCCTGCTAAGGGGAGGGTTGGGAGGGGTCTGATCACTTCCACCCTTTCTTTTCCAACGCGTCTCGAGCGGCGGATTGTTCGGCGTCTTGCTTGGACTTGCCAACGCCCTCGCCCATAACTTCGTCGCCGACAGAAACTTCCACGGTGAAATGTTTATCGTGGTCCGGGCCGGATTCTTTGATAGTTTTATAAACGGGAGTATGACCCTTAAGTTCCTGCGCTTTCTCTTGGAAAAGTGATTTGGCGTCAATCCACCTGCCCTCTTTAAGAATTTCTTCCGAGAGCGGTGTAAAGCGCTTCAGAATAAATTCCCTGGCCATCTCAAAATTCTGATCCAAATAAATGGCCCCGATAATCGCCTCTAAAGTATTAGCGAGAATGTACTGACGCGCTCTGCCGTTATCCTTGGCTTCGCCTTTCGATAAGAGAAGATAGTCATTCGCGCCCAGATCGGCAGCCACCCGAGAGCAAGTCTCCGCGTTTACCAATGCCGAGCGCAGAGAGGTTAATTCTCCTTCATCGCTTTCCTTCAGTTTGCCGTAGAGATAATCCGTGATGACCAGTTCGAGCACCGCGTCGCCCAAAAATTCCAGCCGCTCGTTGTGCTCTAAGCCGCTTTCTCTGTTTTCGTTTATATAAGAGCGGTGGGTGAAGGCCTGCTTCAATAAGCTCTCATCATTAAACTTCAACCCCGCTTTTTCTTCGAATTTAGAAAAGTTCATTATTTTGTTTCCGCCAGTCTGGTCAATGCCTTCGTCACGATAGGCAGAATATCATCATAGAAATTTAGGTCAAGGATGTCGGCGAGTTTAAACCAGCGCACGTCATCAAGCCCGCCCTTCTCCTCCTTCTTCTCGAGAGTAAGATCCATAAATGGCGCCTCGCAGAGAAAGTATGAGACATGCTTTACGATTTTGCCCTTCTCCGGATGGTATGTGGAGTAGGAATTTTCACCCAATGGTTCAATGATTTTTACTGGAACGCCCAGCTCTTCCTTAACCTCGCGTATGAGGCCTTGTTCGGTAGTCTCATTCTTAATCTCCGGAGCATCGCCGATCTTACCCTTCGAGAGCGTCCAGTGGCCGAAGACGTCATGCACTAGCGCCATGTAGATATCTCCTTCGTGCTTGGCATAGACAACAGCGCCGGCCAGCTTCTCTACCGGCAGCTTATCGAGCGGCACGTTGCCGTATTTAATCTTCCGCTTGGTTGTTTCATTCTTCCCCGGCTCGCCAAGCTCTTTATAGACCGCGCCTAGGACGCCGTTGATAAATTTCCCCGACTGGTCGCCGCCGAATTGTTTGGCAAGTTCTATCGCCTCGTTGATAGCCACTTTGGGCGGCACTTCTTTGCGGTCGGCAAAGAGAAGCTCTGCCAAACCAATGCGCAAAATATTTCTGTCCACCGGCGCGATCTTCTCAAGCGGCCACTCGGGCGCGGCCTTCTCGATGATATTGTCGAGCTCCTTTTTTTTATCGAGCACGAGTTTCAAAAGCCGCTCCATAAAAGGCCTGTCGTTTGAGCCGGCGGCAAATTCTCTGATATTCCTTTCAAAAACGGGATTAATTTCCGAGCGCTTAAGCTTCTCGAAATCCCATTCGAATAAAGTTTGTAAAACGATTGAGCGTGAAAGGTGTCTCTGCGACATAAAGAACGAAGGAACAAGAAAATTAACCTAATTATTCTAATTGACCTAATATCTAAATCACCTTGCGGCCGCGGTAGATGCCCACTGGAGTCGCTCTATGCCTCAAATGAAAATTTCCCTGCTCATCCTTAGATAGCGCGGGCTTCGTCAGAGCGTGGTGCGCGCGCCTGTTTCGCGTATGACTCCTCGTATGCCTCATCCGAACAACCATGAGTTCATTTTAACAGCATTAGAGGCAAAAGAAAAGCTCGGCGTCACAGGACGCCGAGCTCACGGCAAGCTGCCAGAAACGGCAGTTGGTGGGTATGGAAGAGTATCCGCCCCAGAGTGGACGCGGAAACCCAATACGGCGGCGACATTTCGTCGCCATTGTCGTTGAGCGATTCTCTGCGAAGCTCGCCGCGACAATCCTCGTAACGAACAAGAAATCCGTACTTCGTATGTTCCGCTGTCTGCTTCTCCCAGATCCGCTGCCACCGCGTGAAGGCAAGATAGGTCTCCTCGAGCACCTCCCTTTTGATAGTAACCTCGAGCGGCTCGCTTGGAACTCGATTCATGCCGCCGGGGAACTTGGTCTGCTTTTCGCTTTTGAGACCCGTTCTCCGATCGCTAGAAACCGAGTCAATGACAAGGAACTCGATGTCCTCTGTATCAGGATGCCGCCGCCAGATGACAGCGCAGGCAAAATGGGTCGGCATTAGAACCTCCTTCCACTTTTTATTATACTACACTTGTACTATTTTTGTCAAGTTTTTCAAAAAACTCCTTCTGTGGATATCTGTTGAGCCGTATTTTAGAAGCGCTTCACGATGTATCAACGTGCCATAACCCTTATTTGATTCAAAATTAAATTGCGGGAATTTCTTGGCCATTCTAACCATTCTTCTATCGCGAATCACCTTGGCGCAGATGGAAGCAAGCGAGATGACCGGAATTTTCTCATCCCCCTTTATCACCGTGAGCTGGTGCTTAAATTTTGCCGGCGCCTTGAGCGCCCCGTCTAGAAAAATTTGGGAATCCTCCGTTAGCCCAAGCGCCAGAAGACTTCTTTTAATACCCAGCCGCAAGGCGTATGAGATGCCGTGCCGATCTATCACTCTCTCCGAAACAAGCGCAACATGGAAATCGAGCTCGCCCTTCTTCTTAGCTTCCATGGCAAGACTAAACCAGAGTTCCCGCTCTTCCGGAGTCAATTGCTTGGAGTCACGGATGCTTTTGAAAAATTTTTTATTAAAAACGGCGGGAATCGAGACGACTCCCACCGCCACCGGACCCGCCAAAGGCCCCCTGCCCGCCTCGTCAATCCCCGCTATCATTTGCATGTTAATATTCTATCACAAATGAAGTCCGTCCCTTTCACCCATTTACGCGCCCATTCTCATTATTCCCTTTTGGAAGCCTTGCCGAAGATTCCGGAGCTTGTCAAACGAGCCAAACTCTCCGGTATGACCGCCTTGGCGCTGACCGATTCCGGCAACCTCTACGGCGCCATCGAGTTTTACAAAGAATGCGTCGAGAACGACATAAAGCCCATCATCGGAGTCGACTTCTACGTCGCGGCGCGCGCCAGACACGACAAGGAAGCCAGAGTGGACGATCAAAGAACCCGCCTCGTTCTCCTCGCGGAAAACGTTACGGGTTACAAAAATCTTTTGAAGCTCGTTACCTATTCCTACCTCGAGGGCTTCTACTATAAGCCCCGCATCGACCGAGAGCTTTTGGATAAATACAACGGGGGTTTAATAGCTATCGCTAAAGAAGAGAGGTACTACAAAGAGATACTTAGGGATAGATTTTTTCTAGAATCAGAGCTCGCTATCTACGATGTCTACTATCTCAACCCGGAAGATAAGCCCGCATTAGAAACGGTACTCTCCATCCAAGAGCACTTGAGTCGGGGCGTTTTCGATGAAGAGAAGGATTTATCTTTCAGAACTTCCGAGCAGGCGCGCAAGGACTTTTCCCACGAGCAACTTCTAAACAGCGCGAAAATTGCCGAGCGTTGCAACCTCAAGCTTGAACTCGGCAAATGGATTTTCCCCGAACTCAATACCGGGAACCTCTCTCCGGATGAGACTTTCCGGAAAATTGTTCTGGAGGGAATCAAGAATCGCAACCTAAAAAAGACTCGGGAGCTGGAAGACAGGATAGAGTACGAACTCAAAATTATCAAAGACAAAGGCTTCCCGAAATATTTCTTGGTGGTGGCGGACCTCTTGGGGTATGCGCATAAGAACGGGATACTCACCAACGTCAGGGGCTCCGTGGCGGGCTCTCTGGTCACTTATCTCTCGGGCATTACCGACATCAATCCCTTGGAATACCAAATCCCTTTTGAGCGGTTCTTAAACCCCGACCGCCCTTCTCCGCCGGATATCGATTTGGATATCGCAGACAATAGACGAGACGAGCTTATAGACTATGCCAGAGAAAAATACGGAGCAGACCGCGTCGCGCAAATCGGCACCTTCGGCACCATGGCGGCGAGAGCCGCGGCGCGCGACGTTACTCGAGCACTGGGTTTCTCTTATGATTTAGGCGACAGGATAGCCAAGCTTATTCCCTTGGGCGCGCAGGGCTTCCCCATGACCATTGACCGCGCGCTCAAAGAATCTCCCGAGCTCAAAGAACTTTACGATTCCGACCCCGATACTAAAACCATTCTTGAGATGGCAAAGAAGATCGAGGGTAATGCCCGCCATGTCTCCGTGCATGCCGCTGGCGTGGTTATTTCTCCTACCGCACTCACTGATTACACTCCACTCCAATACGATACTAAGGGTGAGAATAAAATTATTACGCAATATGATATGTACTCTCTTGACCCGAATGCCGGAGGGGAGATGACGGTTGGATTGCTCAAATTCGACCTCTTAGGCATCAGAAATTTGGCGATCATTGTCGACACTCTCGAGAGACTGAAGAAGATTGAGGGTAAGAAACTCACGCCAGAAACAATTCCCATCGATGACACCTTGACTTTCCAAATGCTTGCTCGAGGGGAAACAGAGGCTACCTTTCAATTGAACGGACAGGCGATAACCAAATTCCTGATAGACCTCAAACCGACCACTATCCATGACATCAACGCCATGGTGGCGCTTTACCGTCCCGGCCCGATGCAATTTATCCCGCTTTTTATCGAGCGCAAACACAATCCAAAGCTTGTGCGCTATCTTGATCCGGCCCTGAAGCCGATTCTAGAGAAAACTTACGGAGTGCTTGTCTATCAAGATGACCTTCTAATGATAGCCAAGGAGATTGCGGGATACTCTTGGGGCGAGGTGGATAAATTTCGCAAGGCGGTGGGCAAGAAAATTCCGGAGGAGATGCGGGCGCAAAAAGAAAAATTTATCAAAGGTGTAGTCGGACACAGCTTATGGCCAGAGCAGAAGGCCCAAGAACTCTGGAGTTGGATAGAACCTTTCGCTGCCTATGGCTTCAACAAAGCGCATTCTGTCTCCTACGGCTGGGTCGTTTATATCACGGCGTATCTTAAGGCCAACTTTCCAGAGATTTATATGTCGGCAGTGCTTACGGCCGAGTCAGGAGACGTCGAGACCATCGGCGTTATGGTTAATGAGTGCAAAAGGATGGGAATTGAGGTTTTACCTCCGTCGGTAAACGAGAGTTTCTCGCAGTTCTCGGTAATTAAGACCTCACCCCCAGCCCCTCTCCTTGAGCAAGGAGAGGGTGGCCGAAGGCCGGGTGAGGTGTACAAAATTCGCTTTGGGCTAACAACCATCAAAAATTTCGGACAAGGCATTTCTACTTCCATTACTCAAGAGAGGAAAATTAACGGTAAGTTCCAGAGCTTAGCTGATTTCTTAGACCGTATCAGGGATAAAAATTTGAATAAGAAGTCTCTTGAATCGCTCATCAAGTCCGGGGCATTGGATGAATTCGGAGAGAGAGGAGAATTGTTGGGAAACTTAGAAATGCTACTCTCTTATCATAAAGAGAGAGCTGGCGCAGCCGGTAATCAGGACTCATTATTTGCCACTGAATCTGTACCATCAATCAGGTTGGAAAAGTTTCCGGAGGCAACGCTCAAAGATAAACTGGCGTGGGAAAAAGAGCTCTTGGGTCTTTATGTTTCAGGCCACCCGCTGGAGCAGTATAAAGAAAAATTCATGAGCAAAGAAATGAATATTAAAAAACTGGACAGCTTCCGCGAAGGCACCGAGGCAGTCATCGGCGGCATTGTCGAAGAGGCGCGGGATGTCTTGACCAAGAACAATGAGCGCATGGTTTTCATGAAGCTATCGGACTTCTCCGGCTCAATTGAAGTAGCGGTCTTCCCCCGCGTGCTCTCCGACTTCCGAGAATTTATCCAGACTGATAACTGCATCGCCATCAAGGGCAGAGTGAGCAAGCGCAAAGGTGGAACTTCCTTCATTGCCGAAAAGATTAAGGCCTTGTAGGATTATCTGTATGTCTATGAGCGAACTGGAAAGTAACGACCATCGGAAAATCGGGCAGGAACTCGGACTTTTTGTAATTTCCGACCTTGTGGGAAAGGGACTTCCTATGCTTCTTCCAAAAGGCGCCGCGCTGCGGAGTGAACTGGAAAAATTTATAATGGAAGAAAAGAAAGCTCTAGGATATCAATTCGTTTACACACCACATATAGCTAAGAAAGAAACTTATATCAAGAGCGGACACTTAGGCAGGTACGACGCAATGATGCCCTCGATGACCGACGAAAATGGCGAGGAATTTGTCCTCAAAGCAATGAATTGCCCGCACCATTTCGAAATCTATAACGCATCTCCGAAAAGCTACCGAGACCTGCCTTTACGCATTGCGGAAAATGGCACTGTCTATCGCAATGAGAAGAGCGGTGAGCTTTCAGGACTTCTCCGAGTCAAGAACCTGACTATTGATGATACTCACCATTTTATAAGGCAAGAACAAGTTGAGCCGGAAATCGAAATGCTTTTTAACTTGATTGATAAAATTTATAAAATCTTTGGGTTCAAAGAGTATAAAGTCGGAATATCAGTAAGAGATCCGGAAAACAAGGAGAAATACTTCGGGGATGATAATGTTTGGAAAAAAGCAGAAAAAATACTTATTGATTCTGTAAAGAAGTGGGGAATAAGTTATACGATCGATAAGGGTGAGGCGGCGTTCTATGGACCGAAAATTGATATAAGAGCCAAAGATTCTTTGGGCCGGGAGTGGCAACTAACCACCATTCAACTTGATTTTAACCAACCCGAAAACTTCGACTTGAACTACGTTGGAGAAGATGGCAAGCCGCACAAAGTAGTAGTAATCCACGTAGCTATTTTTGGCTCATTTGAAAGATTTATGGGCGTCATTATAGAACACTATGCGGGCGCCTTCCCCCTCTGGCTCGCGCCGGTGCAGGTAAAGATTCTCCCTATCGGCGAAGCGCATTTCTTATACGCGACAGAGATAATGGATAAATTAAAAGCGACAAATATCCGCGTTGAATACGATAACTCGGATGAGACTCTGGGCAAGAAGATCAGAAATGTCAAGACGGAAAAAGTCCCCTACGCGCTCGTCATCGGCGACAAAGAAGTAGAGAGTAAAAATGTGACTGTCGAAAGCAGGGATAAAGGACAAATGGGAGAAATGGGAATTGAGGAATTGGTTGAAAAGCTTAAGTTTGAGATAAAAGAAAAGAAGTAGTCTTGGTTAGTTATAATTTATATACTAATACACAATAGTGATGCTATAGCTTTGTTATTATGTAGTAAGATATTAATTGAAAAATGGGGAAACTTGAAGAAGTAAACAGGCAAAATACCAGAAAAACAAAAATGCAGGAGATTATTCTCTCATATGTTATTTCCGGCGGAAGAGTAGGCGGCGATAAACTGATCAAACACGTAGTAGATTCTATGTTGGGAACTGACTTTTCTACCGAATCCCCAAGAAGAAGCGAGATAGTGAAGACTGTGGCCAGCCGCCTGACACGAAAAGGACTGCTTAAATTTGAGAATGGACATTATTCTCCTACCCCGACCGGAGAGAAGCTGCTTAATGACTGGCGAAAATCCAGATATAAAATTAAACAGCCGAAAAAGTGGGATAAGAAGTGGCGAGTTATAATCTTTGATATTCCGGAAAAGAAAAAGAAAATACGAGAACGGGTCCGACAGATACTTTTAGCGGCAGGATTTATCAGACTGCAAGATAGCGTATGGGTTTATCCGTATGACTGTGAAGATGTCATCGGGCTCATGAAAAATGATTTTAGAATAGGAAGAAACTTGCTTTATATGATAGTGGATCAGATAGAAGATGATCGTTTCTTACGCATGGATTTCGGTCTTGTCCAGTAAAATATGTTACCTAAAAAAACCAAATACACAATAGTAATGCTATAGCATCCTTATTATGTAACTAGAGAAAAAACGAGGCGGACCAACAGGTCCGCCTTCCTTGTTATGCCAGACCGAGATGCCAACGCCAGACACGATGTTACTTTGGTTTTAAAGTTGGAAAAAGAATCACTTCCTTGATATTTTTGACGTCAGTTAGAAGCATGACGAGGCGGTCGATGCCGATACCGATACCACCATTTGGAGGCATGCCGTATTCCATGGCTTCCAAATATTCCATGTCGGAGGGCGAGATCTCCTTCTCTCCTTTTGCGCCCTTTTTATCCTCTTCAAGATACCTTACCTTCTGATCAACAGGATTATTCAGTTCGGAGAAAGCATTGACCAACTCGACGCCCGCAATCACCAACTGGAAACGGTCGATCAGCTCCGGATTATCCTCCTTTCTTTTAGCAAAAGGGTTAGCAGAAACCGGATAATCTATAAGAAACGTTGGTTGGATAAGGGTCGGACGGATTTCTCTTTTGTATTCTTCATCGGTTACATCTGGATATTTCATCACTTTGAAATCCGGTTCGAGATCTATCGTCTGCCCTTGGTATTCGAACTGGAGTTTGCCGAAGAGATTCTTGGCTACATATTTGAAAAGCTTTTCGATAAACCCGCGCTGATGCATAGCGTCTACATAAGCTTCGTTTGATTCAAGCATGGTAAATTCCGGATTGTGGCTGGTATCTATACCCTCATTCCTGAAGCGCTTGCCAATCTCGAAAACTTTTTCAAATCCTCCAGCTAGAAGTTCTTTGAGATAAAGCTCTTGAGCAACCGGCAGATAGAAGTCCATATCGAGCGTATTGTGATGCGTCACGAAAGGTTCAGCCGTAGCGCCGCCGGCCAACGGCTGAAGATTAGGGAGATCTACTTCAATAAAACCCTCCTTAAGGTAGAATTCTCGGATCAGTTCGATAATCTTGGAGCGCTTGATAAACCTCTCCTTAACTTCCAGATTTGAAAGAATATCTAAATATCTCTTACGAAACCTTTCTTCCACATCCTGCAAGCCGTGCCATTTCTCCGGCAGAGGCAGGAGAGACTTGGTGAGCATGCGGATATCTTCGGCCAGAATTGTTTTCTCGTTCTGCTTGGTCAGAAAGAGCGTCCCTCTTACCTCGATAAAGTCGCCGATGTCGAAACACTTTTCGAAAAGTTCGAACTGCTCTCTAGGAAGCGGGTCGCCGCTCTTTAAAAGCGCTTGGATTTTCGCCGTGCCGTCGTAGATGTCTAGAAAAATAATTTTCCCCTGTGCCCGAAGTGACACAATGCGTCCGGCAAGAATAAGATTCTTCCCCTCTTCGAATTTCTCAACGGCTTCTTTATTGGAAGAATTGCGCGCGGGAGTTGCGGGATACGGATTAATACCCTGCTCTTGTAGCAATTTGAGTTTTGCTAATCGTGCGACGCGTATCTCGTCTATTGAAGCCATCCGAAAATTACTTAATGTCGATAATCTTATACGACATTGTACCAGACGGCGTCTCGAATGAGAATGTCTCGCCCTTCACCTTGCCCATGGCGGCAAGACCCAAGGGCGAACGGATAGAGATGAGCCCCTTGGCGGCATCGGCTTCTTCGGAACCGACGATGGTAAATGACTTGGCGGTATTATCCGACATCTTCTCCACCGTAATGACAGAACCCACCGAGACAATATTTGAGCTTTGGGAGGAGACAATCGAAGCCGTCTTGAGAATCATTTCCAAGCGCTTGATGCGGTCTTCGAGCACCGCCTGTGAGTCACGCGCTTCCTGATACTCTTGATTCTCAGAAAGGTCGCCGAGTGATTTCGCATACTCGAGCGCGTCAGCAATCTCTTTCCTTTTGGCAGTTTTCAGGAATTCCAATTCTTTCTCCAGTTCGTTGTACTTGTCTTGCGTCAGATATTCGGTCTCGAGGATCATGCTATTTTATTGGCGGTCATATTACCATATCAATGTCTTAAATCAAGGCGTTAAATACTCTTGGCGATTCCAGTACATCCAGTCGAGCACTTCGCGCATCACGGCGGTGGCGCCGGCGGCGGTAGCCGCCGGCGCCTTCTCCATAATTACCGCCCACGCATACTTCGGCTTACGGTATGGGAAGAAGCCAATCGTCCATGAGTGCACATAGGTCTTACCTGCTCCAAGCTCGGCCGTACCGGTCTTGGCCGCCGCTTCTACGTACGGAACATTAAGTCCCAGAGAGGTGCCATAGGTGACGGATTCTCTCATGCCGCGATGCACCACCTGCCAATCCTCGGGAGCGAAGTGAAGTTCTCCTGCCACCGGCTCCTCTTGCCCTCCCGAAATTAATGACGGCTTAAGGAGCTTGCCTTTATTTGCAATGGCTGCCGCAAATCTTGCGGCATTAACGGGAGTAATCTGGGTACCAAATTGTCCGATAGCGGTAATATAGGTGTCTCCCAAACGCCAGATATCGTCGGCAAACTTATCGCTTTTCCATTCGGGATTAGGAATTATCCCTTCAAGCTCTCCCGGGAGCTCTATGCCGGTCTTCTCCTCCAGTCCGAAGAGTGTCAGGTATTTATCAAGGAGCGTAATACCGAGTCCTCTCTGGTCTTTGTAGCCGCCGCCTATCGCGTAGAAATAAGTGTCGGAGGAAACAGCCAGCGCCTCGCTCATGTTGGTGTAACCGTGCGCCTTCCAGTCTTTAAAAACCGATGGCTTATCCGGATCGTAAGGATTTTCCACCGTGATGGAGCCGGTACTTAATATTTCTTTATCGGGAGAAATAATTCTTTCGTTCAAAGCGGCCAGAGCCACGATGGGCTTTACGATCGAGCCGGGAGTATAGAGCCCGCCCGTCGCGCGGTTAAGAAACGGCGCTCGCGGACTCTTAAGCAGAGCGTCAAAACTCTTCTGATCAATGCCTCTCGTCAAGGCGTTCTGGTTGTATTCGGGGAAACTGCTAAGAGCCAGAATTTCGCCGGTTTCGACATCCATAATCACTCCCGCCCCGCCGACGAAGCCCGCTTTGAGAGCCAAGGACTCGATGGCATTGTAGAGAGCTTGCGTCAATTCCGCATCGATCGAGAGTGTAACAGTTCGCCCGTCTATCGGCTCCTCCACGATACTCTCCGATGTAACAGCGCCAGCCACGTCGGTCTCTACGAGCTTGCGGCCGTTTACTCCGCCAAGCACCGCATTAAAGGCGAGTTCCGTCCCGTCTTTGGCCTGATAGTTCAGTTCGTAATAAACACCGGCATCATCTCTTAGCGGATATTTGAGATAGCCCACGGCGTGAGCCAAGCCCTTAAATTCCGCGTACCGGCGACCGGCGAAATCATTACCGGTTTTGATGTCATTGCCTGCCAGCTCCACTTCGTTCCTGTCCAAGATTACTCCGCGGTTGGCAAAGATGAGGGACACTTGCAAGCGGTTATTCTCGGAAATTTCAGCGTATATCTCGCCGGAGATGACGGAGAGGAAGTAAAGCTTGCTGACTAAGGCCAGCGCCACGACGGCAAGAATTATCTTCAGAGCGAGAAAGGTTTCCTTCCTCATCGGCTTTTCCAGCCGACCTTCGAGGGCGTGCTCTTCGAAACCGGGGAGATTGGCCGAGTCAAGAAAAATATCTTCGGGATTAATGTCTTCATATCTTCGTCGGTTTCTCAGGATTTTTTTAAAAAATTTCTTAAACATAAGTTCTCAAGCGAGCGCGCAGCGGGATAGAGATGATAAGCAAAACAAATGCGGAGAGCGCGAAAGGAAAGAGGGGAAAAGAGAGATGCGGTCCGTAAAGCGCGTCAATCGAAAGTCCAAGCAGTATCCCCTCCCAAAACATAGCCAACACGGCAATCGCCGCGAAGAGCACCGGCACATAAACCCAATACGGCAGAAAAATAATCGCCGCAAGAATAATAAGAGTAAAGGGAAGTCTCCAATTCCTCATTTAATCATTGTACCAATTCAATTTTTCAAGCGTGCTTGACAAAAAATGTACTTGGGTGTATAATAACAAATGGAGGTTTTCGATGCGCACATTTATCATCGTTACGTGGGTTGTGCTGATGGTTCTGTCGATCATCGCCCGGGTCATCAGCAAGCGGAAGTCCCTAGACCATCCGCTCGTGGCAGTAGTGGGCATGGCGGACATGGCACTTCTCTTCATCGGCACGATGCTGGTGGGACTGGCAAACGTCGGCTCCACCAACCAGTTCGCGAAGTACATGGATGGATATCCGAACGTCGACGCCGGCGGCTTGTCGCCGGGAGTCCTGTTCGGAAACCTGTTCATCTTCGCACTTCCTCTTATGATCGTAGTGTTCACACGAGCGTTCTGGAGCGAGTGGAAGAAAGACATGGCGCTACTGTTCAATGAGCCGCCGCATCAGACGGGCCGGTAAAATTGCAAGAAGTGAGCTGTGTCTTCGGGGCTGGAGCAATCCAGCCCTTTTGTTTTATCTGAATTTCCAAATACGATTTAATTCGACTATAGTAAGATTAAATCGTATACGTTACTTTTACGCTGCAGCGAAAAGGTAACGTAAGAACGTCCCCCTTGTCAGAGGGACTATAGGGGATTATTTCAGGATTGAGACGAATCTTATCGAGAAGATGCTTACCGGAGTTTGGGCCAGCACTTCTTTAAAAGCGTCAGTCGCCTCAAGCGTGACATCCCCGACTACCGCGACGAACCTCCCTGGCGTACCGGCAGTAAGAACCTTGTCTCCCACTTCCACCGCCGTTTCTCTGGGCACGACAATGCGGAAGTTGCCCGCTCCTTTTCCCTCGAGCGCCACTGGCACGCCATGCCGCTCAAGTATGGCCTCGGTTTTTTCTCCCGAGGAACTCAAGAGCTTAACTCTCGACTCTTTAGGGTAAACTTCCGCCACCACTCCGAGTGCTATCCCTTCCGGAGTTACCGCTGCCGCTCCACTCCTTACTCCCGCATTTGAACCGGCATCTATTATCAGAGAGTCGTAAGGACTCTGCGGCGGCCGCACCAAGACAGAAGCAATCACTCCTTCCACCCCACCGGTCCTGCCTATAGCAAGCAGAAGCTCTTCTTGGCTGACTTCCGCGGAGAGAGCGGAAATTTCCAATTCGAGAGAAGCGACTTTTTCTTTAAGAATAAAATTTTCATTAACAAGGTTCTGTCGGGACTGCCAGTGTTCGAATCCTTTTTTAATGACGCGGATTACAACGTTCTCGCTTCGCCACAGCGGAGTAGCAGCGGAGAGAATAAATGGCCTGATGAGCCATATGGCAAGTGCGCCGACAAGAAAGACTCCCGCCAGAAACAATATTTTGCGGAAATAAGAGGACCTTGATTTATTTTTTGGGAGGTAATTCGTCTTCATTGGCCACAAGGATATCTTCGAAGTTCTCGAGATTCTCGAGGATGATGCCGCAGCCGCGGGCCACGGCCGTTAAGGGGTCCGAACCGAGATGAACCGGAATATTTATCTCGTTTTCAAATAGCTCCGGCAAACCCTTAAGGAGCGCGCCGCCGCCGGCAAGATACACTCCCCTTTGCATCACGTCGGCGAGTATCTCCGGCGGCGTGGACTCGAGCACTTCCCGTATAGACTCGACCAGAGACTCTATTGACGGGGCGAGCGCTTCGCGGATATCGGTGTCGGTAAGGATCACTTCTTTCGGGAGCCCCGTGACCAAATCCCGGCCTTTGACGGCAAGCTCTAAGGGCGCGTGCGTCGGCAGGACGGAGCCGATAGTCGTTTTGATGGTTTCCGCCGTCTTGTCTCCCACCAGAATCTTGAACTGGTTTCTGACGTAAGAGACGATATCGGAATTAAACTTGTCTCCGGCGATATGGACATTCTTGGAACGAACCACTCCGCCCAGAGAGATGACGGCAATGTCGGTGGTGCCGCCGCCGATGTCAATTACCATATTGCCCGCCGGTTCGTGGATAGGGAGACGCATACCGATGGCCGCGGCCATCGGCTCTTCGACGATGTGCACCTCGCCGGCGCCGGCGTTCATGGTCGCGTCGCGGACCGCGCGGATCTCGACGTTTGTTATGCCGGAAGGCACTCCCACTACCACTCGCGGAGCGAGGAGCTTACTGGAGTACTCTGTCGCTTTGCCGAGTAGATACCCCACCATCTCCTCGGTCGTCTCGAAGTCGGAGATGACCCCGTTGGTTAAGGGCTTGATGGCAAGGATGTGCCCGGGCGTTCTGCCGAGCATCGCTTTGGCCTCTCTGCCGATAGCTACCACTTGTCCGGTCTTCTGGTTCAGCGCCACTACCGAGGGTTCGTTGATGACGATGCCCCTGCCTTTCATATAGACCAAGGTGTTGGCCGTACCGAGGTCGATGCCGACATCGTGGGAGAAGTATTGCCGCCACTTTTTGAAATTAAATAATTTCATCTAAGAGTTTTCTAAGAGTCATTATTTTTATCTCATCGCTCCCTCTCCTCTTCATTTCCAATACTCCTTTCTCCCCGATTACCACCCTGACGGGGATGCCGATAAGGTCCGCGTCGGCAAACTTTTCCCCCGCCCGCAAGTCGCGGTCGTCGTAGAGTACCTCAACGCCCCGAGCTTCCAAAGTTTTATAAACTTCATCCGCCGTGTCAAAGGCCGCCTTTGACACAGCTAGCAGATGCACCTTAAACGGCGCTACTTCCTCGGGCCAGATAATGCCCTTCTCATCCGAGAACACTTCGACAATAGCGCCCATGAGCCGTGCTGGACCAATGCCATAGGAACCCATGAACACCGGCCGATCTTCGCCTTTTTCATCTTTAAATTTCAAGTACGGATCAGAAAATCTGGTGCCTAAAGTAAAAATATTGCCAACTTCCACGGCTTTATGTTCTTTCTCTTTTCTCTCGCCCAATTCCTTATTTGCCGCTTCTTTTTTATCTTCATCGGTAATATAAATAATATCTTCTCCGGCTTCCGTCAAAGTTTGAAATTCGTGGGAAAATTCGGAGAATGAACCGCCTGAAGCGCGGGTCATGTAGGTTTTGTCTCCGATACCTGCCCGCTGGAAAATATTTTTATAAACACCGGCAACTTTATTATAAAAATCTTCATGCTGTTCTGCATCTCTTGAGAAAGAATACAGATCTTTCATAATAAATTCTTTTGTGCGCATGATGCCGCTTTTTGCCCTAGTCTCATTCCTGAATTTGGTT
Source organism: uncultured Candidatus Saccharibacteria bacterium (assembly GCA_964342515.1). Taxonomy (GTDB): domain Bacteria; phylum Patescibacteriota; class Minisyncoccia; order Phycocordibacterales; family Zambryskibacteraceae; genus UBA5004. Next base: position 21,153 of record CAYFFP010000003.1, on the reverse strand, counting down.
TGGAATTGATATACCGAGAACGGCAGATCCTTATACGAAGAAACAAATTGCTCGAGCATACTGGAGATCGGCTCCTCGTGAGTAAAGCCGAGACCTAATTCTGCCCCGTCTCTGAGTGTGGTTTTGAACCAATTATCGACTTTTTCATCACTCCATCTATCTGTCCTTTCCCATAATTCTTTTCTCTGTAACGCACTCATTATAACCTCCTGAGCCCCCAAGCTATTCATTTCTTCCCGAATGACGGCAATAATTTTATTTAGAACACGAAGACCTAATGGCAGGAAATCATACACTCCCGCCATTTCTTTATGGATAAATCCGGCGCGGGTAAGGAGGATGGCGTTCTTGGAAACTTCGTCGGCGGGCGCTTCGCGCCGCGTTTTGGTAAAGAGTCGGCTTTGTCGCATGGGAAGTATTGTACTTGACCTCACCCGGCTTTGCCACCCTCTCCTAGCCGCAAGGAGAGGGTGTTTTTAATCTTTGCAATCACATTTTTCAAATTAACTTTTATTTCTGAGTTTTTTATTCGCAGTGTTTCGTATTTTAATTCTTTGAAAAATTTATCTCTGTTTGCATCGTATTCTTTTTGAAAATCGTGCGATCTCCCGTCAAGTTCTATAATTAATCTCACTTTGAAGCAATAGAAATCTAAAATGTATCCGCCAATGCTGTGTTGTCTCCTGAATCTCGCACCCAATTTATTATTCCTCAATTCATTCCAAAGTATTTCTTCTTCTGCAGTGGAGAATTCTCTCAAACTTTTTCTTCTCTCCAATAATTTTTTAGAATTATGAACTTTCATATGTTCCCTTCTCCTTACGTCTAGGAGAAGGGTTGGGGATGAGGTGAATTAAAAGATATTCCGGACGTCCTGTATGGTAACGAGAATCATCAGAAAGATGAGAAGAGCGAAGCCGGCGGTGTTAAGGGCGTTAAAGAGCCGCGCCGGAATGCGCTTGCGAGTCAGGGCTTCAATACCGACGAAGAGCAGCCGCCCGCCGTCAAGGGCCGGAAAGGGCAGCAGGTTGATGAGACAGAGATTAATGGAGATAAGCGCGGTAAAGGTAAGTAAGGAGTCGACCCCAAGTCCGCTTACTTGCCCTACCAGACTGACCAGCCCCACCGGTCCAGTAACAGCCGAGAGATCCGCCCTGCCGATAAGCGCTTGCGAAAGGAGATAGAGAAGCGCCTTCGTCGTCTCTCCTGTCCAAGACAGAGCGGTAACAAGCCCTTCTACGACTGATGCGCGAACAATCACCAAGAGAAATACCGCGAAAAGGAAGTTGAAGAACACTCCCGCGAATAAGACCAGAGCTTGGATGCCTCGGTTTTTATTTTGAAAGCTTTCTTTTGAATTTACATTTTCCTCATTCGGGCTTTCACCGAATATTTTTACGAACCCGCCGAACGGTAGCCAGTTCAGCGTAAAATCTGTCCCCTTCCATCTGAAAAGTTTTTTTGCCCTCGGCGGATACCCTAAACCGAATTCATCTACCCGTATGCCAAAGAATTTCGCTACCGAAAAATGCCCGACTTCGTGGACAATAACCAAGGCACTCAAAATTATGAGGAAAATTATTATCGACATTACTGGAGAAGCTCTGATTCTTTCTTATGGTAAAGCTCTTCAAGCTTTTTATTCGCTTCGTCAACGGACTTCTGGAGCTCGCTTCTTGCCCGTTTCTTTTCGTCGTCGCCGGAATACTTCTTCTCTATATCGTCGAGAATTTTCTGCCTTTCGTTGCGGATCTTGATACGGGCTTCTTCCCACTTCTGCTTTGCCAACTTGAGCAGCGCCTGTCTTCTATCGTCAGTTAATTCGGGGAAAGAAACCCGCAAACCCTGATCATCGACCGAGACCGAAACTCCCAGATTCGCTTCCCGAATAGCGATATCGAGGGCCTTTATGGCGGCCTTGTCCCATGGAGAAATGCGCAAACTTTTCGGACTTTCACTTAGAACCGAAGCCACCTGATTTATCGGCATTTGCGAGTTATACATCAGAACCTTGACCCCATCAAGAATCCCCGGACTGGCTTGCCCGCTTCTTATCCCCGCGTATTCTTTACGCAACCATTCGAGAACTTCTTCGTATGCCATGACTCGCATTATAACACCCTTCGACTGCGCTCAGGGCAAGACCAGAGCCAAATGTTCGAGAATAAGACGCGCCGATGCGCCGCGATCGGCGCTTCTTAAGCGCATTTTATACACCGCCTCGTCCCGCTTAAGAAGAAGTAGCTGGTCCAGAAATACCGGGAGATTCCGCTCCTCGTCGGCAAATTTTTTCGCAAATTCAAGTCGCTTCGTCACCGGCATCTTCAGAAACTCCTCCGCCCCGTTGTCAAAAGCCGAGCTTTTGACATGGATAGTTTCTACGCGACTCTTAAGAGTGGGGATGACAAGTCCAACGTCCCTCAAAACAAGAAAGAAATGGGTATCCGAAATCGGGTCTTCGAAGGTCTTGAGCAGGGCGTTCTGCGCCTCGGTGGTAATCCTCTCCGGCGCGATAAAGAAAATCTTTTTGCCCGAGAAAGCCCTGCGTATGGCGGCTCCGGAGACTTCCCGCGCTTCTTCTATGCCGAAAAGCGGCTCTTTATATGCAAAATAGTCGGGAGAGCCGGTAAGACAAAAAGTCTTTTTAATTATATTTTCCGCTTCTTCCGGATCGCCCACCACCAGATAGGCGTGATGCACCTGCCTGCCGGCAGACAGGAGATTACTCAGATCTTTTAACATTGAGAAGCTCGACTTCGAAGATGAGATGAGAGTTCGCGGGGATGGCTCCTGTGGCCCTCTCGCCGTAGCCGTAGTCCGGAGCGATTTTCAGAACTCTCTTGCCGCCCACCCGCATGCCAAGAACCCCCTCGTCCCAACCCTTAATGACCTGCCCTATTCCCAAAGTAAAAGCAATCGGCACTCCTCGGTCGTAAGACGAGTCGAAGACTTGGCCGTTTGGAAGCGTGCCGAGATAGTGGACCGTCAGCGTATCTCCGGCCACAGCCGCGGCACCGGAGCCCAGAGTTAAATCTTTCGTCTCCACGCCGGAGTCGGGTAATTGTTGGTCTGTCACATTTTCTTGGTTAGAAGTAAATAAACTTGCGATTGGATCAGAGAAGAACAGATACCCCAATACGGCAATGCTCGCAAATACCGCGACACCCTCAATTTTCTTCAATTTTTTCATATGCTACAATTCTATCATGGACGACAAAATAAAAACCATAACCCTCTCCCGCGCGGAGCTCCACAAAGTAGCCGCGGAAAGAGTAAGCGAAATCGCGCGGGAGTTTACCGAAGGTTTTGAGTTCCTCGAGGACTACCCCAAATCGGTCACTTTCTTCGGCTCGACCAAGGCAGAGGTTAACAGCCCTGATTACGAGAGCGCCAGAGCACTCTCGGGCCGTTTAGTAAAAGAATTTGGCTACTCCATCGTTTCCGGCGGCGGACCGGGAATCATGGAAGCGGCCGACCGCGGCGCGTATGAGGCGGGCGGCAACTCCATCGGGCTTCTCATCAAGCTCCCCGACGCCCAGCCGACTAACCCCTATATCAAGAGGAGCATCTCTTTCTATTATTTCTTCGCGAGGAAGGTCTGTCTCGCCTTCGGCGCGGAGGTTTTTATCTTCTACCCCGGCGGCTTCGGCACCTTGGATGAATTTTTCGAAATTATCACTCTCATCCAGACCAGAAAGATGGTCGGGGCCCCGATGGTCTGCGTCGGGAGCGAGTATTGGAACGGGGTTAAAGATTTTATGAGAAAAGAAATGCTCGAGCGAGGCATGATAGATACGGCGGATATCGACCTCTTTACCATCATCGACAGCCATGACGAGATCATTGAACTTATAAAAAAAGTGCCGGTGCGTGACGGCATTGCGCTCGACGAGCTTAAATCATCAATTGAGCTTAAGACTTAATTGGCGAGCCCATCGTGCCCGGCTCGCAGATCTACAGCCACGCTCACGTCCAGGTGGTAGTAAGACCCGGACACAATCACGTTATCGGGCCAGTCTGGCTCCATGATTTCACGAAAGGAGATAGGTGATGGACTATCGAACGCCTGCAGGACAGAAAGCGATGAAGGAGGCTTCTGAGGCCCACGACAAGTGGTTTAGAGAAGTAGCCACACCAGAAGAGCGGAGGGCGTTTCTCGACAAAATCGAAGGGCAATACTGGGACTCGCCTGAAGGCATCGAAAAGCCCGAATCGGTGAAGAAAGCCGAGGAGGAAGCCGGGGAAAGCGGCAAGGGGTGAAAGTTCTTTGGGCCGAGAGCGGTTGGCCACGGGCGCGTTTCCTTGGAAACGCGCCTTTTATTTTATGTTTCGAAAATAGCGGTATATCGCTATACGTTATAATTCCGCTGCAGCGTAAAAGTAACGTATACGATTTAATTTACCTATTGGACACTTATATCGTATATCGTTTAAACTTAGGATTTCGGGTCGAAAATTGAGGGCGAGAGCTTCTCGCCTTTTATAATCTTGGCTACCCGATCGCCGCCGAAGATGGAGGGCAAGAGTCCCGCGCCGTTGCAGCCTAGGTTGTATAAGAGCACCGGATTCTTCGGCTCTTCGCCGACCAATCGCAGCTTGCTTTCGGTATAGCCCATCAGTCCGTGCCAAGTGAAGATGTATTCTATCTCCTTGTCTTGGGCGGTTTCATAAACACTCCTCACGAACCGGTCGAGCTCGTCTTTGGCCCAGTCGGGATACTCATGGTCCTTCTCGTACTCTTTCCTATTCTCGAGACTCACGTCCGGCCCGCCCAGAGAAATTAAATTGTGCCTGTTCTCATTGTATTCATAAGGCCTTCTTGAAAGGTAAATGTAGGGCGTACCGCTTGCTTCGTCCCCCGTGAGCGCGTCGTAGAAATAACTTATGGCCGCGGGCTCTTTGAGCGGCTGTTCCAAGTATCCGGACATATAGCCCACCACCGCGTTCAGGGAATGGTGGAAGCGGGTATCGATATCGAGGCCTGATTTGTTGAAGATAGTGATGTTGTCGAAACCGTTGGTGCAAAGGACCACTTTTTTGGCTTTGACGGTATGATTCTCGGCATCCAGCACGGCGGAGTCATCATGCAGCACCACTTTGCTTATGTGGGTATGCTCGTGGACAGAAAATCTCTCCGGATATTTATTCAAAAGATACTCCGCCACCCGCTCGGTAAAGAGAGCCGAGTTCATCACTCCCTTCTGCTCCGATGAGCAGGCCACGAACTCCTGCTTCTTAGTCTCAAGCTTGTCTAGGATTTCCGCGTGAGGAATAACTTTAAATAATTCCGGATACTTCTCTTCTGCATCTCTCCGAAAGTCGGCCGAGTCAGCAATAAAAATTTCCTTCGGCCTAAGCCCCGCCTTGATGCGTACAATATTATCTTCGAGAAGAGAATAAAGATGATGCTTCTCCGTCATGCCGAGATGCCCCGCGAAGCGCGAGAGCGGGATGTCGAGCGCCGCCTCGGTATACATGGTGTCGAGTAGCGTCCAGGAATCCTCCTCGATGGCCTTGTGCGCTTGGGCCACGAGCTCTAAGCCGAACTCTTTTGATAGGTCGCGGAAGGTACGGGCGAAGTACGTCACCAATTGCCCGGCGTTATAACCGGTGGCGCCGTGGCCCAAGCGATTGCCATCGAGTAATACCACCTTTTTATCCGTATCGCGCAAAATAAAAAAGGCCGTGGCCACTCCGGCAATGCCGCCGCCCACTATCGCCACATCAGTCTCGACATCTTCCGTAAGCTTAGTCGGCTCGCGTTTCTTATTTAGCTGATGCAACCATGGAGAAACATTTTTCATTATTTAATTATAACTGCTCCGTATTCTGTTCTTACATTGCAATTTAAAAATAGTATGATATAATTTAAAAAGATAGTTCACCTTAACTCAAGGAGATTGGAAATGGAAATTGGACTCTTTGTCCTTCTGGTCATCGCGTTCGTCGGTCTGGTGGTTCTCACCGTCGAGATCTTAATCCCTAGAGGCATTGTGCTTCTGGGCAATGTGGACTCATGGTGGAGCCCATTTCGGACCCTGCCACCGCCGGGAGAGATGTATATCTTGGTTTCCGGCGATCCGGACGGGCCGTTCGATTCAGTCATTGAATCAGTGGTCGGCTGGCGTTATGACTCTGCTACTCACCTCTTCACTGATGATCCCTACGATACCGGCGTACGTAAGGGATATCTGGCTGAACTCGGCGTAGCTCGGGTGGGTTTCAACAAATACTTTTTGTGGCGCGAAGTGCGCTACGACAAGTGGGAAAAGCGGCCCGACCCATCAACCGAATGGCAACTTGTTTCCAAAGACCGCGGAGTCAAGAGCAAGAAGGACGCCACGCCGTCGATCTTCTTCCGCTACAACATGGCGACGGAGATCAAGGCGGCCGAGACTGTCGGGAATTTCCCGGTCGACGGTATCGTGGTTTTCACCGTCCAGATCGAGAATCCGGTACAGGCATTCTTCTTCGCCGGTGGCTGGGAAGCGCAGACCAATGCCGCGGTGCAGGGCGTCTTCCGCGAGTATGTGGGTGATAAGACCATCGATGAGTTGCGCGAAGAGCAGAGGGCGGGAGCTAACGCTTTGGTAGACAAAGTCAAGATTCTTGGCGGGCAAGGAACGATGCCGGACGGTTCTAATGACTCCAACGGACTCTTCGAACTTTTCGGCATCGTGATAATCGACGCGCGCTTTGTTCTCTTCGATCTCGTCACTGGCGATGAGACGATGACAAGAGCGGTTCGAGCTCTCGAAATCGCAAAACTCACCGCCGCAGCTCAGGCCAAAGAGGGTGAGGGTGAGCGGGATAAGAGAGTGAACCGTTCTGTTGGAGTTCGCGCTGAAGTCGAAGCGTGGGGCGCTCACCCTTCTGGCGCCACAGTGGCTATGGCAGAAGCCATCAAGGAGGCCAAGCCCAAAGCCATCGGAGGTAACATCCTAGCAGGAATCAATATCGAATAAAATAAAGGAGGTGCGTAGGGCTGGACGAATCGTCCAGCCCTTGACTTTTTATATATGAAGGTGTATGATTAAGAAAGATTAGGAGGTAGTATGCGCAGAAGATTGCTCTATCCGCTCGCAACTCTCGGAATAAGCATCCTGTTCGGGATCGTCTACGCGTTCTGGCCGTGGTCAGGAGCAACGCTCTCGCTCGTTGGAGTGGCGACGCTCTGCATTTGGCTTTACAACACCGGCTGGGTGCGCACCGCCCACTGGAGCGCCATCACCGGAGTCCTGCTCGTCGGCGTCTTTCTCGGCTGGTATTACTGGCCGACGAAAGATACCCCGCCTGCAGTTACGACAGCGTCGGAAGCGGCAACGCCGCCGGTGATCGTGAAGACGATGGTCGGTCCTGACAAGCCGTTTATCAAGGCGGTTGAGCCGGGGTACGGACTCAACTACTGGCCGAAGGAGTTTGCGCCTTCAAAGGTTTTGAGAAGCGGCCTCGACATCGTGGTCACCTTCTCTTCCGATACAGAGAGAGAACTCGGATACGAGTACTACCTCTGTACGGTACAGAAGCCGTGTGGCGAAGTACCGAAGTTAACGGAAGAGCCGAAGGCCTCGTCGCAAGACGAGGCCTTTTTAATTGAACGGGTATCCTGAAGGATTAATGCCGAAGGTGCCCAAGATGAGGCGAATTAATCCGTAAGCGGAGACCATCACAAACATTCCGATAAGGCCGAAGAAAATTTTCTTCTTCCCCTCTTCGCGCTTGGCGTCTGCCGTCTCGGAGCGGATGAACTGGAAGAGTCCCCAGAAGAAGACGAGCAGGGCCACGGCGAAAGCCAGCGTGATGATAGGATTTATAATCGCCCCGCTTACCCGGCGCAGTAATTCCTCAATCGTCATCTAAGAGTGAGAACTAGAGCCCCGGCACTTCAGGCACGATGATAGTGTCTCCTTGTCCTATGCCTAAAGCGTTGCCGATAAATCTAACCAAGCCCCAGACCGATATCATCACGAAGAGCGCCACCAAGCCCCAAATCATAAGTTGTCTGCCGGCAACCTTAGCGTCGTCCGTACCGGCGAAGATGTATCGCACCAAGCCCCAGAAGAAAGCGAGCAGGGCGATAGCCACCACGACAGGCAGCGCGATGTCGATGAGCCGTCCGATGGAGCGTAAGAGCGTCTCAAGGTTGCCCAAAGTTTGAGCGAAGGCGATAGCCGGAGCGAGGAGTGATGCGGTAATAATAAACTTTTTCATTTTCTAATACTATTTACTTCCGCCAGCTGGCGGATACTAATAACTGATAACTATTTAATCATACGTCAAGCCCTTTAAAAGACAACTTCGTTATCCCCTATGGCAAATCAGGCAGGCAAAAGAGGAAGCCCAAAATTAAAACCGAGTCCTCTAGAGAAAAAGGCTAATATTCCCCAGACAGAAATCATGACAAAAAACGCGATGACGCCCCAGATCATTAAATTTTTACCTTCTTTTACCGCTTTTACATCACCTTGAATATTTACGATAAATTTTACTAATCCCCAGAAAAAAGCTAACAGTGCCAAGCCGATAATAACAGGAATAATAAGTCTAATAAGGTCGGTAAAGATTCGTATGAGGTCGATGAGATTATTCGGCATCAGATTATCTGATTAATCGTAGCGCGGATAACATTGGCGATGACCCAAGAGCCCAGAAGCACTGCCGTGCCTATGGCGGTATAGAGCAGGGCTTTGTGGGCTTTGGCAAGCTGGGTCTCTTTGCCCTGCGCCGTGACATAGAGGAAACCCGAGTAGATGAAGGCGAGCACCGCGAGCACTCCGCCGATTGGGAGAATAATCCTGTTTACGATAGTCTCAAGAAGTTCAAAGAGGGTGTCTCCGACTTTAAACGGATTCGTGAGAGTAAAGCTGCCGGGATTGCTGATATTCCCCGGTGGGTTCGAAATATTACCGGGGGGATTCGAGATATTCTCTTGTGCAGCAAAAGCAATGCCAGTAAATAATAGGTAGCAGATAGTAGTTAGTATAAAAATCTTTTTCATTTAATTCGCTTGCGGCGTTCCGAGAAGGAAGCTGAAGCCGGGCTTCAACAAGACACTGGTTATAGTATAAACCACAAGCCACGCCGCCAGTATCCAGATATACCCAAGCACTACTTTCCAGAGCATCTTCTTCGACTCCGTCCACGCCTTCTCATTGCCGCCGGAGGTCAAGAGTTTGAAGCCCACCCAGACCAGAATTATGACGACCAAAAAGGTCGAGAGGAGTACCAAGTCGTGGATGCCGTTTTTTATCAGAGTCATAAAATCGGCGATATCGCATTTGTTTACAACTCCGTCGCAGACTATGAGCGGTTTCCAGCCGGGTAATGGCGCCATGTTTAGTTTATGAGTGAATTAAGTTTTCTGTCCGCGGAGTTGACGGCCTCGGTAGTCCTCGCCCTGCCGCTCGTTGTGTCGTCGACCATTTCGTAGAAAATGTTTTTTGTCATTTGCGTATCTGGATCGAGCCAAGTCCTCGATTGGAGCGCCGCGGTGTAGAAAGTGGGCAACACCGCGTCCACCGGCCGCGCCGAGAGTAAATCGCGCCTTGCCGGCGGCAGGACAAGTACTTGGGCCAGAGCCGTCGCAGAGTCTCTTGAGATAAGTTTAAGTGCAACCTCCAGCGCGGCCGACGGATTCCTACTTCCTCTCGACAACGCCACCCCTTTAACTTTAGCGAAAGTTAGAGTCTTGCCACTGACTCTCGATTGTGGAGCAGAAGCGACGGAGAAATTCAGCGTTGGCGACTTGCCGCGCAACTCCCTCAACTCGGAGGCAAAGCCCAAGTAGTACGCCGAGTCTCCGGTGGTAAAGGCGGCTTGCGCCTCCGGCCTCGACCGGTTCCAGCTGTAGAATGATTTGGTCGGATTGGAAAATTGGGTGAAGAAGTCGAGCGCCGCGTCTGCCGGTCTGACCGTCTGGTCGAAGTTATTGGATAAGAGCGAGCGCAGTTCGCCAGCTACTGAGTCGCCGACGAAACCCGTTACAGATGTCCCCGCTTGGAGGAAAAGGAGTGAGAGAATGTCTTTAGCATTCCCGATATTCCTCGTCTCTCCCAAGGCAATGACCGACTGGGTGATGTTGCCGGCGGCATCGCGCTTCGTGAGAGAGGCGGCGGCATTATAAATCTCGTCCCAATAGGCCAAGGGCGTTGCAACTGCGGCCGCGGACAGGAGATCTCTGTTGTAGTAGAGGATAAGCGGGTCGATCGAGAGCGGCAGAGCGTAAATGCCTTCCGTGGTTAAGAAAATTTCCCCGGCTTCGACAAAGGTATCTTTAAAGTTCCTTTCGGAAACATTCTGGTAAGGAATAAGGGTGAGCTTGTTTCTGTTTTTCCAGAATTGGTCGTGGGAAAGGATGATGAGGTCCGGTCCCGAACCCTCCGCTAAGGCATCCGTAAACTCTGCCTCAATAGTGTCCGTTGACTTCTCGACGTAGCGAAGCTCGAGTGTGCTGTCTTGGGCAAGCCCCGTGGCATTCACAAACATACTCCACTCGGAAGCGGGATAGTCGCCCCAGATAACTACTGTCGCCTCTCCGGCGCTCCCTCCGCGGTAGAGCGCGAAGGTCAACACCGCCACCACGATAAAAAACCCGAATGTCGAGAGGAGAATAATTTGGAAACGGCTCATACAATAAGTCTAACAGAAAACTGACAGAAAAAATCCCGCAACCTATTCACATGTCAAAGGCCGCCTTTGACATTAAAGACAGATTAGAGAGGCGAGCGAGTCGCCTGCGCGGAGCTTCATGATGCGCACTCCCTGCGTGGAGCGGCCGAGGACGGGAATCTCTTTGAGGTCCACGCGAACTACCTGAGATTTTTTAGAAATAGCGATAACCTCTTGTTCTGCTTCCGTCACAATTTGCGACGCGATGACATCTCCGGTTTTGGCAGTCACTTTAGAAGTCAAAATTCCCGAACCTCCTCTCTTCTGCACTTTATACTCGCTAAGCTTAGTGCGCTTGCCATAGCCGTTCGCGGAGATGACGAGCAGGTGTACACCTTTCCAGTCTTTCTTAATAGTATGAGCGCCAACCACCGCATCACCCTTGTCAAGTTTTATCCCTCTCACTCCGCCAGCGGCGCGGCCCATCTCGCGGATATCGGATTCTTTAAATCTTATCGATTGTCCTTCTTTAGTCACTATGGAAATATCATCCCCTTTCTCCACCCATTCGACCGCCACCAATTTATCACCCGCCGCAAGCTTGATAGCGATGATACCAGAAGAGCGTACGTCGGCAAAGGACTTGGCCGCCACCTTTTTGGCAGTACCTTCTGCCGTTACCATCACGAGCGACCCGACAATATTTTTTTGCTCCTTGGGCATCGCAAGAACAGATGTCACTCGTTCGCCTTCAGAGAGTGAGATGAAATTCATGACGGACTTGCCCCTTGTGGCGCGCTTGCCCTCCGGTATCTCATACATCTTTACCTGATACGCCTTGCCCTTGTCGGTAAAGAATAAGAGGTCATCATGAGTAGAAGCGACGAGAAAGTTAGTGACGAAATCCTCTTCCTTGGTATCAAGGTCTACCACTCCCACGCCGCCGCGCTTCTGTCTCCTGTATTCGGCAGGCGAGGTGCGCTTGATGTAGCCGCCGGCCGTGAGCACCAAGGCATTTTCCTCCTCCGGTACCAAGTCCTCGACGGATAAGTTCTTGACCGCGCCCTTGATTACCTTGGTGCGGCGTTCGTCTCCGTATTTCTGCTTCAATTCCTCGAGCTCGTCGCGGATAACCTTTAAAATTTTCTTGGGACTGGCTAAGAGGTCCTTCGTCTCTTTGATAAATTGCCGTACTTCGGCAAGCTCATCCTCGACTTTTTGCCTTTCGAGCCCCGCGAGCTTCTGCAAGCGCATCTCAAGGATGGCGTTGGCCTGAATTTCGGAGAACTTGAATTTGCCCATTAGATTGGTTCGGGCGTCTTCGACCGTCTTAGAGGCCTTGATGGTTTTGATAACTTCGTCGATGTGGTCGAGCGCCTTGGATAATCCGAGGAGAATATGTTCGCGCTCTTCCGCCCGCGCGAGGTCGAAGGCCGCTCGGCGGCGGACCACCACGTTTCTGTGCTTAAGAAACTCGTCTAGCATGCCCTTGAGAGACAGCGTTTGCGGCACGCCGTCGACAAGCGATACCATGTTTAGGTGGAAGGTATCCTCAAGCTGGGTGTGTTTATAAAGAGCATTCAGAATTTTCTGCGGCTGACTGCCCTGCTTCAAGTCAATGACGATGCGGATGTCCTTGGTAGATTCATCACGCATATCTTTGATACCCTCAATCTTCTTCTCTCGGTGGAGGTCGGCAATCTTTTGCAAGAGATCCGCTTTATTGACGCGGTAAGGGATTTGGGAAATGATAATCTGGGGCTGTCCATTCTTACTCTCAGTAATCTCCGCCACTCCGCGGGCAACCACCGGTCCCCTGCCGGTAGCGTAGGCGTGGTGAATGTCCTTCTCATTAAAAATTATTCCGCCGGTGGGGAAGTCGGGGCCCTTCACAAACTCGAGTAGGTCCTCCGTCGTGGCTTCCGGATCCTGTATCAGAGTGACGGCCGCGTTTATTACTTCGTTTAAATTGTGCGGCGGAATGTTGGTGGCCATGCCGACAGCAATGCCTAAAGTGCCGTTCAAAAGAAGTTGCGGAGCTACGGCAGGCAATACTACCGGCTCATTCTTAGTGCCGTCATAATTGGGGCGGAAATCGACGGTCTCCTTCTCGATATCCTTAAGCATCTCGCCCGCGAGCTTGCTTATCTTCGCCTCGGTGTAACGCATGGCCGCGGCGTTGTCGCCATCGATGGAGCCGAAGTTCCCCTGTCCGATAACCAAGGGATAGCGCATGGCGAAGTCCTGCGCCAAGCGCACCATAGCGTCATAGACGGCGACATCGCCGTGCGGGTGATATTTGCCGAGCACTTCTCCGACCACCGTCGCCGACTTCCTCGGCTTACCTCCCGCCACCAGTCCGAGCTCGTTCATGGCATACAAAATTCTCCGGTGCACCGGCTTCAGCCCGTCGCGCACGTCGGGGAGGGCGCGGTCGGTGATAACCGACATGGCGTAGTCGATGAAGCTCTCCTTCATCTCAGAGGTAATTGATCTCGCTATTACTCTCTTGTTTGTATTATCTGTCGCCATAAGTATCTAGAACTTCATCTCTCAATTCGTCAACGCTTTCGGCAATAGAATCAAATCCTCTCAATACTAAAGATGCGAGAGATTCCAGAGGACTTACCTCATTAGCCTCCAAGGTCGGACCTTTAATCCCGAAGTTGGCCAGAGACCAGATGGAAAAGATAAGAAGAGTAAAGCCGCCGGAAACCAAGAGCGCGAAACGCTTTTTGTGATGATGCGATCTCTGATGCAGGGTGGCTAAGTATTTTTTCATTCTTCTTTCAGCACTACGATCTCGCCTTCTTTGCTTTCGAGGTCCTTCTTTTTTACCACCAGCTTATCAAGCGCATCGCCGTTTTTCACTCCACCTTCTTTCTTAAACTGCTCGAGTGACGCTTTGTCATAATTCATCGGAATCATAATAGCGGGCTCGAGCGCGACCGCCGCTTTATACGCGTCGGGCCGGACGAAGAGGATATCCACTTCCTCTATCTCGTCTTGATCGGCTTGCGAACCCAAGAAGCAAAGTTTAATGCCTTCAAAAGTTATAAGAAAGGTATGGTCCGGAAAACCTTTGATGAAAATATCTTTGACTTCGTATTCTCCCGGGCCATCCACAATAAAACCTGATCTCTCGGAAGTCTCACCACGCTCCCGTGTAAAGAGCGTAATATCAGCGCTTGTTTTCGAGGTTGGATTAATGGCCAAGGTAAGTTCGCCTTGGGAAATTTTAAAACTCTCTACCCCGTGGTAGCTCACGATCATTTATTTATTTTAGCATAAAAAGCTTGCATTTACCAGTGTTTTTTGCTATATTATTCCGGTACTGCTTTGGCTTTATTTAGCAGAAACAAATCAAAAAAGACTTCTGCCGAACCTCTCCTTACTCAAGGAGAGGTCGAGCGAAGCTCGGGTGAGGTGGATTCGGAAACGAAAAGTTTCCTAGATAAAATTCCAACCCCCCCGCAACTCGAGGACCTCGTCGAAGGTCCGGTTATTTCCATTGACAAGGGCGCGGTCTACGTAGACCTGCCGCCATTCGGCACGGGCATCATCTTCGGCCGTGAGTTCCAGAACGCTCGCGATATTATCAAAAGGATTAATGTCGGCGACACCGTCGCCGGCAAAGTCGTCGGCATCGGCGGGGCGGAGGGTTATATTGAAGTCTCCCTAAAGGAAGCCAGACAGGCGCTCATCTGGAGTGAGGCGGAAGAAGCGATCCGTGAGAAGCGCGTCTTCGAACTCCCTATCACTGACGCCAACAAGGGCGGCCTTATCATCAACTGGCAGGGTCTTACCGGCTTCCTCCCCGCCTCCCAGCTTAAGCCAGAGCACTACCCGCGGGTCTCCGACGGCGATAAGGACAAAATCTTGGACGAATTAAGAAAGCTCGTCGGCGAGAAGCTTCTCGTCACCATTATCGGTGTTAACCCCAAGGAAGGCAAGCTCATCTTCTCCGAAAAGAGTCCGGAGACGAAAGATAAGGAGATTATCGTCTCTCAATACGCTTTGGGCGACGAGCTTGTCGGCGAAGTCACAGGCCTTGTAGATTTTGGCGTATTCGTCAAGCTCGAAGAAGGCCTGGAAGGGCTTGTCCATATTTCCGAGATTGACTGGGGTTTGGTCGAGAATCCGAAGGCGATGTTTAAGATCGGCGAGAAGGTAAAGGTTAAGGTTATTGAGATTAAAGACGACAAAATTTCTCTCTCCATCAAAGCGCTCAAAGAAAATCCGTGGAAGGACGCCGCCACGAAGTATAAAAAAGATGATACCGTCGAGGGCGTCATCATTAAATACAACAAGCACGGCGCCTTGGCCTCCATCGAGGAGGGCGTGGCCGGTCTCGTGCATATCTCGGAATTCGACTCGGAGGAGAAGCTTAGGGAGAACTTGGAGATGGGCAAAACTTACACCTTCAAGATCACCCTCTTCGACCCCAAAGAGCAGAAGATGGCCCTCTCATACGTGGAGAAATCGAAGTAAGTCTCTTGTCCAACACCGAGTGTTGGACATTTAGAGATTTTCTAAATAATCCAATTCCCCTTCGACAACTTTAGCTGGACTCGTTTTGGCAAATCGATCGTAATCCTCGCCATCTTTAAACTGACCGAGTACAATGTCTGGTACCAAAAGTCGTTCCCATCTATTTCCCTTTACAAAATCTTGGTAACTCGACCATTGATACTGGTCCTCTCTTCTAAACCATCTTGGTATTTCTCGCGGATTTCTGTGGATATAAGCTGAGGCATGAAGCAATTGGCGATTATCGGATATATGCACCGCTCGATAGGGGCCTTGAAATACGTGCCCGGATTTCTCGTATTTGGTGTTGTAATACTTACTATAGGCATTTAGCACCCTTTGCATATAATTTGAAATACCGTTTTCTTCAACCTCTTTAATCATCAAATGAAAGTGGTTGGGCATAATACAAAAAGCAACTAGCTCAGTAGTTCTATTTTTCACAACATCCTCTTTTATGTCCAACACCGAGTGTTGGACAAACTGTTCTACTAAACGACCTAATTGTACAAATTTGACGTTAGATTGAAAATATAAAATCAGAAAAAGAAACCGCCAATAATCTCCATTGTCGTTAAAGATAACTTTTTTCTCTACTGCCCGATTATAAATGTGATAGTACTCATCCGGAATTATTCTGTGTAATCTCATTATTATCTTTCATTATATGTCCAACACTCGGTGTTGGACATCTTTTAAGTTCCACTCTGATGTTATCGGCGTAAGCCAGTCTTTATCCTGAAGTGTTTCCAGAAATTCAATTATTTCTCGTTCAGTCATTTTAAGAATTAAACTCCGCCATCGCGGGAGCGAGGCCTTCGTCGCGAATAGTTTCGACGGCGGAGACCACTTTTTTGAAAACTTTTTTGAGAATTTCCATTTCCCTCTTTGTGAAATTGGAGAGGATATGTTTCTCCACGTCTTTCTTCTTCCCGATACCAATCCTGATTCTTATGAATTCTTTTGTTTTGAGCGCGCGGATGATTGACTCAAGTCCTTTGTGTCCGCCGGAAGAGCGGTTATACGAAATTTTCATCGAACCAAGTGGTAAATCGAGGTCGTCATAAATCACGATAAGTTTTTGTGCGGCCTTTTTGCTCTTTATGAATTTGGAAACGAACTTCCCCGAGTGATTCATGTAAGTATCCGGTGTCAGAACCTTGATGCCGCGGATTTTGTCACAAACAAAATCCGCGGCCATGCGCCCCGTGTTGTGTCTGGTGCACTGATATTCCGCATCCGGATTGCCCAAGCCCACAACGATATACATAAACCTATTGTGTCAAATCGTTTTAAAGAATACAATCTCTGCAATCATGAACTCCGTCAGAGAAACTCTCAAACTAATCTTCATCTCTCTCCTCATCGTCATCCCTTTCCGCCTTTTTATCGCCCAGCCGTTCATCGTCGAGGGCGCGTCCATGTCCCCCACTTTCGAGTCGGGCGCTTATCTCATCGTCGACGAGCTAACTTACCGCTTCACGGAACCAGAGCGCGGCGAGGTCTTGGTCTTCCGATATCCTGCCGACCCGTCGAAGTCCTACATCAAGCGCCTGATCGGCCTGCCGGAAGAAACCGTATCCATAAAAGACGGCCGCGTAACGATTATTTCGACCGAGCACCCCGAGGGACTACTGCTCGAAGAGCCATATGTCAAGATAAGCGGGGGAGATGAATTGAACTTTACTCTAGGCGATGGAGAGTACTTCGTCATGGGAGACAACAGGAGGCACAGCGCCGACTCGCGGCTGTGGGGTCCGGTGCCGGAGAAATTACTGATCGGCCGGCCGATCATCCGGATCTTGCCGCCGGAACTCTTCCCCGGCCGAGCCACTTTTAACAAATGATTACCCTTGATTTAAAGCCAAAGTATCTCCTAAGCGAATTCGATAAGGCTCTTATTACCGCGACTTACTTCGGCTTCACTCCCATCGCCGCGCCCAAAATTCTCGAGCAAGACCTCGAGATGACGAATCACTGCCGGAGACTTCCCTACTACGATGCGGCGGAGAAGGCGGCCCTGATCCGCGCCTATTTGAGCGAAGACATGTCTTCGCTCCCCCATCCGCTTACTCTTATTTATAAGAGAAAGGGAACACCGCGCGGCGGGAGCTCCGGATACAGCTTGCACTATATCGGCGCCACCTCCGGTATCGCCGAGGCCACGCTTATCCGCGCCGCGCTTTCGATACTTAATGAGTCCGGTTTCAGGAACTTACGCCTCGACCTTAACTCCATCGGCGACAAGGATTCTCTCTTGTGCTACGAGCGCGAGCTTATAAACTTCGTCAAAAAATCAGGGTCGGCTTTATCCGACGAACTGCGTCTCGCTCTCAAAGATGATATCTTCAACCTCTTCCGGCTTGAGGAAGAGGCGTTAAGAGAGCTCTCCGCTTCGGCTCCTCCGGCTATTACCTATCTTACGCCGCCAGCGAGAAGCCATTTCAAAGAAGTGCTGGAGTTCGTCGAGGCGCTCGGCATCGAATTCTCTCTCTCGCCGGAGCTTGTGGGAGAGAAGAACCATGTCTCACACACCATTTTTGCTATCAAAAGCGCCGAGCCGGAAGGCGGCAAAAATATAACGCTTGCCGTCGGCTACCGCTACTCGCGCCTGCTCAAACGCTTTGGAATCAAGAGGGAGATTCCCATGGCGGCCGTATCGATATTTACCGCCAATAAGAAAGAGGTTGGCGGCCGCGTTTACAAAGAATTGCCCAAGCCGAAATTCTACTTAGTCCAGCTCGGCCGCGAGGCCAAGATTAGAACCTTAGGGCTGATCGAGAATCTGCGCCGCGAGAAGATTTCGGTGCATCACTTCCTCGGCAAAGACAAACTGACCGCCCAGCTCGGAGCCGCCGAGATGCTCTCTCTTCCCTATCTCATCATCATCGGCCAGAAGGAGGCCCTCGACGGCACCGCCACCGTAAGAAATGTCCTCTCCCGCGCCCAAGACACCATCTCTCTCTCACAACTTCCCTCCTATCTCAAGCGCATTACTTTATAGACATTTATTCGGCCTCGTGTTAGATTATCCTTTGCTTATGCGGGCATCGGTAAATATCGAGGTCGTTAAGGGACCGAATGAAAATAACTTGAGCGTCTTGAGGCGCTTTACCAAGCGGGTGCAAGCCGCCGGTGTCTTGCCGCGCGTGCGCGGCAAGCGCTACAGCGAGCGCCAGAAGTCCGGAAACGTCAAACGGGTAAAGACCTTGGAATATCTCAAGAAGAAGGAGAAGGTCGCCCTACTTTTAAAACTCGGCCGAGTCAATGAGTTATCAAAATTCACGCGCCGAAAGTAAGAGGTTTGAAGAACTTAAGAATAAAATCTTAGGCAAGAAGTACGAGCTCTCGCTTGTCTTCTGCAAAAACGCTCTTTCCAGAAGACTCAACCGCGTCTACCGCGGTAAAGATACGCCGGCCAATGTGCTCTCTTTCCCTCTTTCAAAAAATTCGGGAGAAATTTTCATCAACTTGTCGCGGACCGACACCTTCAGCGCCGGCGAGCTCTTTATCCACGGTTGTCTCCATTTGAAAGGAATGCGACATGGAAGTAAGATGTTAAAAGCTGAACAGCAGCTTTTAAAAAATGACGCGGCAAATCGTAACAGGCATTGATATCGGAACCTTCGAGACGAAGGTTGTCATTGCCGAGAGCGTCTCCGGCGCTCCCGGAGTTATCGGCACGGGCACGGCCCAATCCTTCGGCGTCGAGAGGGGGTTCATCACCAACATCGCCGAGGCAAGCCAATCCTTGCGCACCGCGGTAGCTAAGGCCGAAAAGCTTGCCGGACTGAAAGTGAGGAGGGCCTATGTCGCCTTCGGAGGATTGGGGCTTGGCAGTCTTTCGGCTGCCGGTTCCGTGATAATCTCGCGGGCGGATATGGAGATTAGCGAGCGAGACCTGACGCTTGCCATGGAGGAGGCGGAGAGAGCTCTGCCTGCGTCGGCTACCATCAATAAGCGCGTTATAAATTCCATTCCGTTGGAGTGGCGAATTGACGGCAAGCTCTCTTGGGGACAACCTCTCGGGCTGAAGGCGGAGAAATTGGAGGTCAAGGCCCTGTTCATCACCTGCCTTGAGCACCACTTGGAGGACCTCATTAAGACCGTCGAAGAGGCGGGCATCGAGGTGGTCGACGTGGTCGCGGCGCCGGTGGCGGCGAGCTTCGTCACCGTCTCGAAGAAGGAGCGGAGAGTGGGCTGCCTCTTGGCGGACATCGGAGCGGAGACCTTCTCGATAATATCTTTCGAGAATAATAATCCCGCTTCTCTCGAAGTATTGCCGGTTGGCGGTTCCGATATTACTAATGATATCGCTCTGGGATTGAAGACTACTCTCGAGGACGCGGAGAACATCAAGCTCGGCGGCCTTTCCAGAGTAACGTTTTCAAAAAAGAAACTTGAAGAGATTCTCGGCGCGCGGCTCATAAACTCTTTCGAGAAGGTTCTGGCGCATCTGAAGAAAATCGGGAGAGACGGGCTTCTGCCCGCGGGAGTAATCCTTACCGGTGGCGCCGCCGTAACTTTCGGCACCAAGCTTATCGCCGAGGAGGTGCTCGGCTTGCCCACGCGCGTAGGAGAGATTCACTTGGGCGGTAAAGATTCGAATAAAATACGAGATACCGTCTGGGCGGTCGCTTGCGGCGCAGTCTCGCTGGGCTTCAATTCGGACGACAAGCAGAGTCTTATCGGCAGGAGAAACGGCAAAATGGCGGGAATCGACGGCAAACATCTTTTCCAAAAACTTTCCCGCTGGGTCTCCCAATTTTTGCCATAAAATCCGAATCTTGTCTATTGCTTTCCTTTTCTAATCCCTCTGGTAATATAGGCCCATCATTTTAATAAAAGCTTCATGCCACAAATCAAACCAGAGGTAGAATCGTTCGCCAGAATCAAGGTCATCGGAGTCGGCGGTTCGGGCAAAAATACGATTAATCACATGATTAACTCGAAGGTTAAGGGGGTCGAATTCATCGCCATCAACACCGACGCGCAGGACCTCCATCATTCCCTAGCCAAGAAGAAAATCCACATCGGCAAGAACTTGACGAGAGGCCTCGGCACCGGCATGGACCCCGAGCTCGGCAAGCGGGCCATTGAGGAGACCAAGGAGGAACTGCAGGAAGCTATCAAGGGAGCAGACATGGTCTTTATCGCCGGAGGCATGGGCGGAGGCACCGCCACCGGCGCCGCTCCCATCATTGCCAAGACCGCCAAGGAAAACGGCGTGCTTACGGTCGCCGTCGTTACCAAGCCTTTCTTCTTTGAAGGACAGCAGAGGATGAAGTACGCCGAGCAGGGCATCGAAGAGTTGAAGAACGCCGTCGATGCTCTCATCATCATCCCCAACGACCGGCTCCTCCAGACCGTGGAGAAAAACATCACCGCCAAGAACGCTTTCGCCATCTGCGACAATATCCTCAAAGAAGCGGTCGAGGGCATCTCCGACCTCATCACTACTCCCGGCATTATCAATATCGACTTCGCCGACATCCGTTCCATCATGGAGGACGCCGGCGCGGCGCTCATGGGCATCGGTTCCGCCACCGGCGAGAACCGCGCCGCCGAGGCCGCCCGCGCCGCCATCTCCTCGCCGCTTCTCGAAATCTCCATCACCGGCGCCAAGGGTGTCTTATTCTCTATCGCCGGCGGCGATGACCTTACGATGTTTGAAATTCAGGACGCGGCTAAGGTTATCACCGAGTCCGTCGACCCGAATGCCAAGATTATCTTCGGCACCGTCCGCGACGAGAAGCTGAAGAAGGGCGAGGTCAAGATTACCGTCATCGCCAGTAATTTCCCCGAAGGCGGCGTCAACCGCAAGGTCACTTCCCTCTTCCAGAATTTTTCCGGCGAGGAATCCGGCAAAAGCAAAATTTTCAACACCCCAACCAAAGCTAGTGAAGCTTCTGAAGCTAAAGAAGCTAAGAAGCTTACTGGCATACCTGCCGCCGCCCCGATAGAAGACAATGATGACGACTGGAGCGCGGTGCCCTCATTTCTCCGAAGGTCGAA